>JANLUJ010000167.1:0-10360 GCA_031363425.1 Pirellula sp. | reverse complement strand
CAGTCGCACAAACAAGAACGGTGGCCACCGCATGAAGCCAGGCATTGTGCTGGGTCCTGAGCATGTCTTGAATGCCGCGTATGGCATTGGCAAAACTCAACAGTCTTTGACGCCACGAGAATTTTTGCTGATGGCTCATGGGTTAGTTCTCATTCTTGTTTTGGCGTTCAACTTTGTTGGAATCCGCCAAATCTTCGAGCAGGCAATGAACTTGCGCCCTTGGCTATCGCCCCGAGATTGGCATTGTGGGATTCTACCGACAGATTGAGCCAAGCTAATCATTGGTCCAAGAGAAAGATTGACCAAGACATGAAAAAGCAAATGGGGGTATAGATTCTTGCGAGATTGCATCAACAATCCGAAGAACAGTGCAGAGGGAATGAGTGGCCACGTTTTGGGCGCCTGCCAAACGTGATAAAAAACCGAACAAAAGTTGCGGATGGTTCGACGCATGGCTAGGATGAATGAGAGACGTACTTGTTCTTCGACCTTGCTATGATCTTATTGGGAATGGACAAAGTATTTTATTTCCGGATAGACGGACGCACTCATGGATCATCACGAATTGAGACGAGCCTTTATGGGCAAGGCGGCTGCGGGTGCTTTGATCTCGAGCATGGCCGATACATTGTTTGCCCAAACGCCAAGTGAAGTACCTTTTGCAACTGTACCACGCGAGTTTCAAGATCAATTGGCATCGATTCGATCTCCGCTGCTCTTCGACGATGGTAGCTTGGTTATGTCGCCAGTGGACTGGCAACGGAGAAGGAATGAAATCCACAAAAATTGGAGTCGCATCCTTGGATCGTGGCCGCCGGTTGTCGAACGTCCATCCGTAGAGATACTCGAAACCAGCGTTCGTGGAGATGTTACGCAACGCCGTGTTCGGGTTCAAATCGCGCCAGATCAAGCGAGTGACGGCTATGTATTGCTACCGAAAGGACAAGGGCCATTTCCAGCCGTGTTTGTCCCTTATTACGATTCAGAAACGAGCGTTGGTTTGAGCAAGAATCCGCTTCGGGATTTCGCGTGGCAACTTGCGCTCCGCGGATTTGTTGGGTTGGCGATTGGATCACCGGGTGGCGATGCCCGCAAACCAGTGCTGAGCAAACACGCGAAATGCCAACCACTTTCTTATCTCGGATACATTGCAGCCAACGCCTGGAACGCGTTGGCAACCATGCCTGAGGTAGATTCCAAGAGGATTGGAATTGTTGGACATTCCTATGGAGGAAAGTGGGCCATGTTCGGATCATGCCTGTGGGAAAAATATGCTTGTGCGGCGTGGTCGGACCCAGGAATTGTATTCGATGAAAAACGCGAGAGCATTAACTACCAGGAACCGTGGTATCTCGGCATGGATCCAACCGTAACCCGCAAACCAGGACTCGTGCGCGACGAAAGTCCTCGAACGGGTGCCTACAGAACGCTTATTGAAAAAGGCCATGATTTGCATGAGCTGCATTCACTGATGTCCCCAAGACCGTTTCTGGTTTCAGGCGGGGGAGAAGATCCGCCAACTCGGTGGGCCGTCCTCAACCACTTGATCGCCGTAAACAAAATCCTCGGCTATGAGCATCGCGTTGCCATGACCAATCGCAACGAGCACAATCCCACGGAGGAGTCTAACGAACAGATCTATGGATTCTTTGAGTATTGGCTGAATCGATGAGCCTTAACGCCATTCGCCGCGTGCTATGCTGAGCCAATACCATTCCTTTCGGACGAGCTCGTCTCGTTGGAGCCAACGCTTATTAGCTAGAGGCGTGTACCACGCGAACGCCCGCCTCCCCTCCCAGTCAACGCCTGTGGCGTTGGACTGGGAGGGGAGGCGGGAAATAGTTGATGCGATCGCTTCTAGCCAGGAAACTTTACGTACAATGGGCAAGCCCATTGGGGCGTTCCATGCGTACAACCTCCAAGACGGTGGGATCTCTTCGAGCCGTTGGGCTATGTTACAATCAAGCTCAGTCTTTAGGCGGACGTGTAGAAAAATACTAAAAAGCAGGCGCTCGCCGCATTCATAATCGTTGGCCATTTATTCCGGAGTGCATCCATGTCAACACCGTTCAGTCGAAGGAATTTTATTCGCAGCACCACGATAGCTAGTGCGGGAGCTTGTCTGGCTTCCCGCGTTGCAAACGGGGCACCGGCCGACAAAACGTCCGTCGCATTAGTGGAGAAGGCCAAAGTCGAATGGCCCGTATGGGATTCAACGGAGGAAGCTGCAATGCTCGATGTACTTAACTCAGGCACGTGGGGGCGGACAGGTGGCGGTCGCCGAATGGTACCCTTTGAAACTGCGTTCGCTGAAAAAATGCAGGCTCGTTTTTGTATCGCCACGTCATCAGGCACGACCGCATTGCTGTCCGCTCTGGGGGCCCTGGGCATTGGCCCTGGCGATGAGGTGATCATGCCCCCTTACACGTTTGTCGCTACGTTCAACGTCATCACCAATAGTTACGCGCTGCCGGTATTTGTCGACACCGATATTCAAACATTTCAAATCGATCCAACCAAGATTCAAGCTGCGATTACACCTTCGACCAAACTGCTATTACCGGTTCATATCGGAGGTTCTCCGGCCGATATGGATGCAGTCAATGCGATCGCCAAACCAGGCAAATTGACAGTGATCGAAGATGCATGCCAAGCTCCGCTCGCCGAATGGAGAGGCAAGCCAGTTGGCACATCCAGCCTCGCCGGATGTATCAGTTTCCAGTCAACCAAAAATCTCAATTGCGGCGAAGGCGGGGCAGTACTCACCAACGATGAGAACTTCGCAAACCTTTGTTTTAACTTTCATACTCCTGGCGGCGTAAAGCCGGCAGCCAGCTCCGGACGCGGTTCTAACTTTCGATTGACCGAGTTTCAGGCAAGCCTCTTGCTTGCCCAAATGGTTCGGTTGGAAGAGCAGTCGAAGCTGCGAGAATCCAATGCAAAATACCTCACAAAATTGCTTGAAGAGATTCCTGGGATCAGCCCCGCCAAGCTCACCGACGGCTGTACGCGAAGCGCATGGCATCTTTACATGCTGCGATACGACAAGAGTCAATTTGCTGGACTACCTCGCACCGCTTTCCTTAGGGAGCTAGGCAAATTGGGTGTGAATGCAAGTAGCGGCTACACAAGCCTAAACAAGACTCCCCATGTCAAGGCCATCGCATTAAACCCCCACTACCTTCGTATCTACGGCGAGAAGAAGATGGCCGACTGGGTTGAACGGAGTGAATGTCCCGTCAATGATAGACTCTGCGGTGAGGCTGTTTGGTTTGTTCAAACGACTCTAATCAAACCGCGTGCTGAAATGGATCGAATTGCAGATGCGTTTAGGGACGTCCAGAAACGGGCTAGCGAAATTGTGCGTGCCGAATAAGAAAAAAACGGTGGTCATGTTACCGAAGCTTGGGACCAGGAGGCTTTCCCACTTTTGGACGTTTGCCCTCAACGCTCGGAGGCCCCCAACGAGCTCGTCTCGTTGGAGCCAAAGCTTGTTGTCTAGACATGTGTGCCACGCGAACACCCGCGTCCCCTCCCAGTCCAACGCCACAGGCGTTGGACTGGGAGGGGACGCGGGAAATGATTGATGCGAGCGCCGCTAGCCAGGAAACTTTACGTCCAATGGGCAAGCCCATTGGGGCGTTCGGAAGCGGTGCAACGTCCATGATCGGTGGATCGTCCTTGACCTGTGGATCGTTGGGGCTTTTGGCTAAACGCGAAGTTAGCCCAAGAGCTATCAACTAAATCATTGATGCGAAAGTGGGAAGACCTCTGTACTTCGCCTAACAGGAACATGTACTATGGACCAAAGTAAATTCGTCGAAGAACATTGCGGCCTAGTGCGCAGATATTTTTTACAGTTAGGCTTGAGTGGATTGACGGCAACTCCCTCTGTCATGATGTCTTTCGCGGACGATGGCACAGCATCGAAGCAAACCAAACGCCAAAGAGAGGATAAAGCTGGGGCTCAACCGGAGCCTTACTTTACACATCCCGAAGATTTCCAGGATGTCTCACGTGGAAGGCCGCTACCCCATTCGCTGCCAGACGACAAAAAACACGATGTAGGGCTGACACGAGAAACGTGGCAGCTAGAGGTCATCTCGGATCCGGACAATCCTGCAACGCTTGGCAAACAACTTACTAAGCAAGACGGGACGGCATTCGATTTCGAGTCGCTTTTGAAACTTGCGAAGAGGCATGCGGTAAGGTTCCCAAAAGTGATGACTTGTTTGAATCTCGGTTGTCCGCTCGGGATGGGACTTTGGGAGGGTGTACCTTTACGTGAAGTCGTATGGCTTACTGAACCGCGAGAGAATCTTCGGCGAGTTTTCTACTACGGGTACCACAACGATGATCCTAAGCAGATGTTTCGTAGCTCGCTCCCCATTGGACGCGTGTTCGAGGATCCCTTCGATTTGCCACCGGTTATTTTGTGCTACAAGCTAAACGACCAGTGGCTTGATTCTGTACGCGGTGGGCCAGTTCGCATCGTCGTACCCGAAGCCTACGGATTCAAATCGATCAAGTGGCTCTCGCACGTCGTGTTGACCAACTTAGCCAACGCCAATGACACCTATGCTGATCAAAACAATGACGTAGATAGCTATCTAAAAACTTTTGCAGCAGCGCTTTCTGTTCCTCGGCAGGTCAAGTCGGGCGAACCGATTCCCGTATCCGGCTATGCACAGGTCGGCGTAGCCGGCTTGACCAAGGTCCAAGTCTCATTGGAATCGAATTCGGTTCCAAGCAACGCGAATGATCCTTACTTTACCCAAGGTCCCTGGGTCGATGCCCAGCTACTGTCTGCGCCAAAAACCTGGAGCGGACTGAGCGGGAACAAAGTGCCGATACCAACACATGGCTTTGACGACCAAGGAATTCCGATGCGTTGGCCACTTCGATTCACCAATGCGCATTGGGCCACGGTTCTTCCTGGTGTCTCCGGAGGCGAATACACTTTTCGCTGCCGCACGATAGACGAAAAGGGAAATGCTCAACCACTTCCAAGGCCTTTTCGCAAATCCGGCCACGCTGCAATCGAGTCGATCGTTGTCAACGTGAAGGGATAAAATCAAAGGCTATGGCATTCACGAACGTTTTGGTTTAAACCACGATGATGCGAGTCACAACCGTTTCGGCGCCGTCATCGTCTCGAACTGTCACCTTCAATGTAAAACGTCCAGGTTGTTTGTATCGGTGACTAAGAACGAAACGGCCGTCTTCAATTTGCAATCGCTTCAAGCCGCTGCCATCTCCATAGTCTACCCATGCGCTCAATTGATCTTGACCAGGGTCGCTAACCGTGCCAAGAGCAAAAAAACGATCTGTCGCCGCATTGCGGTCTTGTTCGACAGTGACTAGGGGCGCCACGTTGTTTACCGTCACGTTAAACTGCCTGCTGTTGCCAGTACCGCGTTGATCGAGCCATTCAAATCGAGCCGCAAAGACTCCGTCGTCGAGATACTGATGCTTGATCGCGAAGTGCTTTACACCGGGTCGAAAAGTTTGCTTCTTGGATCCATCGCCCCAGTCGACGATGAGACGCAACGAATCACCTAGGTCGGGATCAACCAATGTACCTGAAGCCGTAACATAATCGCCTTCGTCGAGTATGTTACGATCCAGACTTAAGTTCGGGGCCATAGGCGGAGTATTCTCCAGAGTCAGCACAACATCGTTGCCAAACGTTCCGCCTGCATGGTCAATGGAAAGCCTTTGGCCGGTCGGAGAGGCAATGTGAAAAGGTGCAGTGCTTGGCGTGACAAAGAACTTACCGATGACTGCGTCGTTCAGATTGTTATTGATAATCCGGTACTGTTGACCGATGTTGGCATTTGGCCCCAAGGTGAGTTCGAGTAGCGCACCATCGACGCTGACCGTACCATTGACGTCAAGCTGGTCATGGCCGCTACCCCCGACAGCGCCATTCAGAGTCGCCTCTAAAATCGCGCCCGAGTTTAGAACTAGGTCACCCTCTATCTTCATCACCCCTGTACCGCTGAGTGGCCCGGGTCGAACTCGTCCGCCTGAATTGACCGTGAGCGAGGCGATAGTGCTGTCGCCAGAGAATCTCCCACCCGCGTTCACAATGACGTTGGTGCCTTCTTGTTTGTTTTCGAACCTCAATAGGCCTTGCGCAACAGTTATAGAATCCACGGAACTACTTTCCGTTCTGTCAAGTAGTACGCCGGCTCCAGTCTTGGTCATCGCATCTGGACTGGCCACGCCGATCAAAATCAGATCGTTGAAGGCTGGGCCATCAGCAACCGTGACTGTCGAATTGGAAACGGTGTAACCAATCTTTTGTAGCTTGGCGGACAGCGTTGTTGAAAAGGAAGTTGCGTTGAACTGACCTAGCACGACGAGTTCGGAATAAAAATCAAAACCTAGGCTTATCGATTCCAGAATGACATCGAGGAGACCAAGTCGATCGTTTCCTTGAACCAATCCACCATTCATGGTAAGGGACCCAATTGTCTCGTCTTTCCTATCCATTTGGAACTCGCCTGTCCCGTTGATTGTTACATTTGCTGAATCCGGGATCTGATCTTCCTGTGTCAACCGCAGTACTCCGCCCGATTGAACCGTCACATCCCCAGGGATCGCATTACTAAAACTGTTCAATCTCAATTCACCGAATACGGTCGTGTCGCCATCGTACGTGCGAGTTACCCTGCCGCTTAGCTAGATCACGCCGCCTGACGCTACAACTACGCCCCCCGCACCACTAATCGAACTGTTGATTGCCAAGTGCGACAACAATTGGCTCGACTCTTGCTTCAATGTTACCGTGCCTAGCAGACTGAGGTTGCCATTTAGCTCGACGTCGTTCAGCGCACGCAACGTTGCCCCTGCGGCGAGTGTCATCGGTTCGTCGACACGCAATGTACCAACCGCATTGTCGTTGAAAAGCAAAGTGGCCCCAGAAAGCACTTGTGTACCTGCGCTGGTTGAGCCGAGCGACTGATCCTTTTCAATGAATAGGATGCCGGCGACAACATCGGTCAATCCGCCGTATTCATTGTTGGCACGCAGTGAAAGATTACCTACTCCGCGCTTGCTGAGACCGTTCCCCCCTTGAATCTTCCCATCAATGAAGAGCGTAGAACCAGCCCCCACTTGAAGTTGCCTTGGAATTGCCGAGGCAGCGCCGAGATCAAGGTCATTCTTGATAATATTGGACGTACCACTGTTGTCAATCAGACCGCCGCTTCCGAGAAAAATGCGGTTGCCTCGCAACGTGTAGCCGCCACCCAGCGTAATCGATTGAAAATTGGTGCCATTGGCAAAGTCGTTATCTGTCGTCTTATCAAAGTTGCCAGCTGGAAAGACCAAGTCGTCGCCAGCCGTGGGTGCAATATTCGAGACCCAATTCGTTGCGTTTGTCCAGTTGTTGCTGACTGCTCCACCATCCCAAACACGAACGGCCATCAGGCGTCTGTCTTCGAGTTGTTCTAAATTGGGACGCCGGCTTTTATTGCGCAAACGACCATCCAATTCTGACGGTTTGCTTTTCTTATTCGACCGACTCAATGCATTGAGGAGTCGGGTTACTTTGGATGACAAGAAGTTTTGCCTCATAGTGGTATGCCTTCAATCGAGAACGTTTTTCGTGCGATCATTGGATGAGCGAACTGAGCTTCACCAATACTCACTGCGTCAAAGGCACAAAAAAGGCCCAGCCTATTTCGAGATTTTTTGATTCCTTCCTTTCCAGGTCAGATTACACGGGACTTACGGCCGCCATCACCAGCGTTAGCAATTGCTGCGGGTATCCTAAAGCAGAATAATCCATCAGGGCCAGGTGTGCCTAACGCAGCGGCCCTCAATTGAGACCTTGATAGCGGATCTACTTCGGGGCGACGCGAACGACTGTTAAGCCGAGCGGCAGAGATTGGATAACGTAGCTTGGGCCCCTGGCCCGAGTTTCGCACGGCCCAGGGGGCCATGCTACAGGTAGATTTCAGTCTGCGGCTCGCGTTCGCACCAAAAACTTAGCCGCTCTACCTTCGCGCGTACTTATCGAGCGCATGTTTGCCAGTGATCCGCCACTCGCCAGTCTTGGTGTCTTTGGTTCTTTCTCCTGGACCAGCATCTCCCGACTCCGTTGCCGGAAGTGGCTTTAAGGACGCAATGTAGTTGGCCTTAGGACGTCCTGTTGAACGCATCCAATCCATCACAAGTCGGCTCGGGTTACTTTGCTCAGGTATTTGAACGCGATCTCCTTTTTGAATCACGAGCTCGTGAGCACCCGTCCAACCAAACCAATTGTAACAGGCCGGATGGACAGGAATCCAATGTCCCTTTTTGTCGTAGTCGCTCAAGTAAAACTCAGCCCAGTTGTGGTTTGGAACCCAAACCAATCGCGCTGGAATGCCCGATGCGCGGCAAAAAGCCACAAACAGTGCCGACATTTCTTCGCAATCTCCAACCCGTTTCTGTATGGCCGTTAACACGCTCGTGTACGCACCAAGTTGCGGCCGAATACTGGTGCGAATCCATTTCACAAACGCTTGAGCTTTGTCCCACGGATGGGTATGTTCCCTTGCGATTTCATTGGCAAGCTTTCGGACAGCGGACACATTCGATTGAATGCCCGGACTATCTCCCATCGACGTGGCTCGGATATCTTTGGGGATAGACTGCGTAGATGGAAACTGCTCTTGCTCAAACGCTTGATATTGCTTGAACAAAGTTATCTTGTAGTGCGCAATTGCCTTGACCACTTGCCCGACCGCGATTTCCGGGGCATGAATGACAAGTTGCCCGGCACCAGGCGTAAGTTCACGAATGAAGGCTTCGCATCCGATCTTCTCAATAGTTACTTGCTCTACACGTTGCTCGGGATGGCTGACGGGTATCGGCGTTGTTGCCATTGCTTCGCAGGTGTTTTCGACGCCTCGCAACTCGACTCCGATACTCACGTCGTAGCTTCGCGGCTCAAGATACCCTCGATCCGTTTTCGGTGGCTCGCGCCATATCCATTTGCCGTCACCCACGACGGGCTCGAAGCTCCATACCGGGCCATGATGGAATGATGTCAATGCCGAAGCTCGTCGCAAAAACAAAGAGCGTGCTGCAAACGCTCCGCCGGCGGCCAGCATGGAGTTAGAAATAAATTGACGTCTTTTCATTGTGCGTTCCTCGAACATGAGCATAGCAATTTCTGGGGACTGCACAACGAAATTCTCTCGCAGTCGCACGAATCGCGATTCGAGGCACAAAAATGGCAGGCAAGTATGGCCTTAAAAATCGGTACAATCGTTTCAAGGACGACTCGAATGGATTTTCTTTCAAGCAATCGATGAATTTGCTACGAAAAGACTGCTCCATGCGCAAGTGGATCGTAAGTTAAGCCAGGAACTTTCATTGCCTTCACCGTCAAGCATTTGTTGGATTTTATGCTCGTTATAAAAGACAGCCCTAGGGCACGTGTCCGATTCCGCTCTGATTGGTCTGTTAGCAAGCAGTTTCGCGGAACCAATGCGAGCGATCGTTACGAAAATGAAATTAGCGTGCTGAGTTTCTTGGAATCAAAGCGATGCCATTTTGTGCCAAGGTTGATTCAAGCCGATCCAAATTTATTAGAGATCGTCATCACTCATTGCGGGGCCGCAGTTCAACATTTGAGCCCGAGGAAATTGGAAGAGATCTTTCTGTCGCTTGAGTCTTACGGGGTGCGGCACGAGGATCCGGCCATTCGGAATGTGACATACCGGGCTTCGGATGGCAGCTTTTGCGTGATCGATTTCGAGCTTGCATCGATCGTCGACGAATTCAATGCTCCATCGCAATTGTTTCATCGCATCGACAAACAATGCGATGACATCACCCGTATGCTAACCGCCAATCTTGGCGTCTAGCGTTCCGTAGCATTGCCCCCCGAGCAACGGTGTGAATCATTTTAGACGAACGGTAGGAGCTCTGGCCCGAGTTTCGCACGGCCCAGGGGGCCAGGCTACTAGTAGATTTCAGTCTGCCGAGATAGACTCGACGGAGAGCGGGTAGTTCACTCCGCTCCCCTGAATAAACGCAATCAATGAACACATCGATGGACCGATCACTCACTGCCAGTGTTTCACCGCACGGACGATTATTCCTTGAAATGACCGACGACGAACTTGTCAGGTCGATTGATCCAACCTTGTCGCGGCGCTTGATCAACGCCTTCGACAAATCAGCCTCAAATGGAATGACGTTGCTTGCGTCCAAGCAAGAGAACAAATGGGGGAACAAATGGGGGACACACCATTTTTTCGGGTGGGTAGTTGTTTTTTGTTTTTTGGTCTGGTTCAATTTCGGCATAAGTTCACGGTCTTGATCAATCTTTCACGGAGGTTAGTGCCATGGCTAGACT
>JANLUJ010000113.1:0-10484 GCA_031363425.1 Pirellula sp. | reverse complement strand
AGCTCGCGTCCCATGTCGACATATTGGGCTCCCTGTCCAGGGAAAAGGAACACGACCCGCGGCACTTTGGCTTTGGTTTTCCCATGAATTGAAGATTTCGAGTCGGCACTCAGTCCTGCTACAAGTTCATCTCGATTGGATGCAACCACGACGCTTCGGTAATCAAACGATTTTCTGCCAAGCTGCAATGTGAACGCGACATCCGCAAGATCGAGCGTCGTATCTGCCATGAGTTGATCGACGAGGTTCTTTCGCATTGTTGACAATGCGGTATCCGTCTTAGCTGAAAGCGGAAACAACTGTAGACTGCTGGACGGTGACCGCGGAACTCTTTCTGGTGCTTCCTCTAACACTACGTGCGCATTGGTTCCACCCACACCGAATGCGCTGATGCCAGCGCGTCGTGGATATGTTCCCCGCTCCCAATCGCGCAATTGGGTGACTGGAAAGAAAGGGCTGTTCGCAAAATCAATTTTGGGGTTTGCAGACTTGAAATGCAGAAGGGGAGGGATTTTGCAATGCTGAAGTTGCATAACCGTTTTGATCAACCCAGTTGCTCCGGCTGCGACATCGAGATGACTGATGTTCGGTTTTCCTGTACCGATCGCGCAAAAGCCGTTGTTGGCGGCACCGCCGTCGCGAAAGGCCTTAGTCAGGGCTGCAATTTCGATCGGATCGCCAAGTGGAGTACCGGTGCCATGAGCTTCGATATAGGAAATGGATTCCGGCGTGATGTCAGCGGCTGCGTGCGCCATGGCGATTACTTCCGCCTGTGCGTTGACGCTTGGAGCTGCATAGCCAATCTTCTCGGCACCATCGTTGTTGATCGCTGTTCCCTTGATCACGGCAAGGATGTTGTCACCGTCCCTCATTGCATCGGCAAGACGCTTCAGCAACACGACGGCGCAGCCGTGACCAAAAACGGTTCCTTTCGCCTCTGCGTCAAAGGTCCTGCAGGTTCCATCGACGGATGCCATACCCTCTTCTTCATATAGGTAGTCGCGCTTCTGAGGAAAGGTAATCGACACTCCACCAGCCAATACCATATCGCATTGGTAGTTGAGCAGACTCGAGCAAGCTTGACTCACAGCGACTAGAGAACTTGAGCAAGCCGTTTGAATGGCCATACTCGGGCCCCTCAGATTCAATTTGTACGACACACGCGTCGGCATGAAATCCTTGTCGTTGCCGAGCATCGCTTGGTACTCGCCAACTTGATAGTTGCCTGACAACTTCCTCGCGAACTTCCCGTCGCCGCAGAGATTATGCAACAGATACGTATTGAGACTGACCCCCGCGAAAACTCCGATCATGCCAGAATAGGCTTGCGGATTGTAACCCGCTGATTCGAGGGACTCCCATGAACATTCAAGAAATATCCGGTGCTGAGGATCCATTAACTCTGCTTCCTTGGGATAAATTCCGAAGAAAGCAGCATCGAACAGGTCTACGTCTTCCAGAATACCGCGCGCGGATACGCTCTTCGCCCCACGTGCCTTCGCGTCCGGCGTCAAGACCGAAAACTCAAGCTCTTCCTCACTGAAGCGCGAAATGCAGTCTACTTCAGTAACAAGATTGTGCCAGAATTGTTCAACGTTCTTCGCCCCAGGAAAACGCCCTGACATGCCGATGATAGCGATGCCTTCGAGTTCTTTGTTACCATGAATGTCCAAGTTGATTTCCTCAGTTTTCCTTTGTTTTGATGATTGAATCAAATGCTGTGGTACCGCATCGCGTGGCCAACAACACATCAACCTCGAGTTCGACGCCGGGCCGCTTGAGCTTCACGCTGCAAGCGTGCACGGTCGCGAACTAACTGTTGTTTCCCGTCGGAACCCGGCATACAGCTCAAATGCTGCGCCATTCCTCGGATGGTCACATGCGCAAACAATTCAGTGATCGCGAATTTGCGGTTCAACAATGTCTCAAGGTGATGATGAAGTCGCGCGAGTCGCAGCGAGTCTCCCCCTAAATCAAAAAAGTTATCATCCAGTCCCGCTTGAGCACGATCGAGTACCTGACACCACGCATCATGAATCTGATCTTCTAGCCCGACGGTGGGAATGGCAGGTTGGCGCGTGAGTCGATGGTGCCGCTCTCGTACGAGTTCCGCCAACACCTGCCTGTCCACCTTGCCGTTGGGCGATAACGGAAACGTCGGAAATTCTTCAAAAGTGCTGGGGATCATGTGGGCTGGAAGTCGCGTTGCCAAATGGCCACGAAGCTCAGCTGATGTGTCGGACATCGGACTAACGAGGGTGAAACAACAAACAAGCTGGGGATCGCCACCGGCTGAGTCAACTTTTACGATAACGATTGCTTCGCGCACAGCACAATGAGTTTCCATGGCTCTCTCGATCTCAGGAAGTTCGATGCGATAGCCGCGAATTTTTACTTGATGGTCTATTCTGCCAAGAAACTCAATCACTCCATCGCAATGCCAACGAGCCTGGTCTCCTGTGCGATAGAGCACACTGCTGGACACCTCCGGCAATTTATTGACTACAAATTTCTCTCGAGTCAATTCCGCATCGTTGATATAACCTGCTCCGACTCCCGCACCGCCAACACACAACTCACCGGATACCCCGATTGGGCAAGGCAGGAAGTCCGAATTGACGATGGCCATTTGAACGTTTTGGATCGGCCGACCTAGTGGTACGAAATCGTATTGATCTAGGTTGCTCCGAGTCAATCGATAAAAGCCGCAAATGTCAGTACACTCGGTTGGCCCGTAAGTATTCGCCACTTCCGCTATGCATGAAGGATGGCTTATCCAAGTCCTGATCCTACTGATAGAGATTGGCTCGCCTCCTAGAAACACGATTCGCAGCGAAGCCAATAAAGACGCGCGCCCATCGTCAAAAGGACTCACTAATGGATAGAACGCGCTTGGGGTACAATTGATCAGCGTGATGCCATGCTCGCAGATGAGTTGTGTCAATACAGAAATGTCATATGGCCCAGGCGGATTCAAGTGCAGTGTTCCACCCGAAACCAGTGTTGCAAAGAGGTTCTTTTGCGTAAGGTCGAAACTTGAGGAGCTAACCAAGAGAGCATGGTCGCTGCTCGAAATCTCAAACTCATTCACAAACCAATTCAAAAGATTGGCGAATCCGCTGTGGTACACAGCTGCCGCCTTTGGCTGTCCGGTTGAGCCTGATGTGAAGATGACATAGATCAGGTTTCTACCCGTCGCAAGCGGCTCTGGATTAAGATGGCTTTCCAAGTCGATCGTTGAACGGAATTCATCTAACCGCAGCACATGGACTCCAGTCAGATCACCGAAACGACTAACGCAATTGCTGTGCGAAACCAAAAACTTCAGTTTTGCTGCGGTCACCATGTACTGAAGCCGGTCGAGCGGGTACGTCGGGTCCAAGGGCACATAGGCACCCCCCGCTTTTAAGATCCCATAGATGGCAACCACGAGATCAAATGACCGCTCCATCGAGATTCCAACCAACACATCGGGGCCGATGCCTAGCCGACGTAGGTAGTGTGCCAATCGGTTGGCTCGATCGTTGAGCTCTCGGTAACTAAGAGTTTTCCCCTCTATCTCAACCGCAATGGCATCCGGTGTCCGGCGCACTTGGGACTCGAAGACTTCATGCACACAGGTATTTTCGTAGTCCACCATCTCGCCGGCGATAAACCGTGCTGGATCAGTTTCCCTAGTTGAAGTTGATTCCGGGGATTGCATTTCTGTCAATCTATTCATGCTGCGTAATCGAGTCGAGGCGACAAGCCTTTTTTGCCAAAATGAAGTGTAATCCGGTCAGCGACGAACGACTATTAATACTCTCAGAAGATGCGTAGTTTTAAGAGCTGGAAGTAGCAAAACGCTGCGTTCCCGGCACGATGCCTGCTCGATAGATGCTCCGATTGCAGGGATATTTCTCATTATGCCGTTGTTACGGAGTGGGAGGGCGAATCTTGAATGGAAGTTTTTGGTGAAACCTCACCCCGACGGTAGCTTTTCCAAAATCAACATCGTCAGCTTACTCCCCTCCTGAGTGTCAAACGTGGTAGGTCGCGGTTCACCTGCCTCCGTGTGAACAATTGTAAGTTGATCGATTTCTATTCGAAAGATTCCTTTGCCAACGCTTTCGTTCATAATCAGGTCAATGGCGGAGGGTGATAAGTCTGGCACTAGCTTGAACGGATACGAGAACTCAGTCTTACCATTCCGAGTTGTCATTTGGCCGTCGTTAAAAACAAGTTGAACACTTCTGGTAACAACTTCCGGAAATGGCTTCCCGCTTTTTTCGCCACGAATCAATTGCCAAGTCCCCTGTAGTTGAGCATGGCTATCTTGAGCTTCTCGATCGCACATTGTGGTCCTTGCTCCTAAGCATCAATAACACAGCAATTGTCCAGCATCGCCGAAGCAACGTGGTTGTCACACCAACGCTGTTGTGCAATAAACATGCCATTGAATCCATTGATTTCATTCGAAATTCGTGATTCCCTGTTGGATATTCGATATTGATTTCGATACCGCCCAGCCAGACTGGGGTTGTGGCATCCGTGCCCATGTCCATTGCGAGGCTCCCTGGACAATCTTCATCGTTACCACGGACACGGCGAAGATGAATCCAAAGTATCCGAACATTAATAAACCAAGAATCGATTTCTACGCTCACGCGGGCCAGTTTCAAAGAATCTCTGAATAGTTGAATGCCTAGTATGTGAAGAAGATAGATTGGTAGAGAAAGACTGCCCAAAAATCCAACTAACCGCTGGAGTAAGCAAGGTCAACACGGCCGACAACGCAACAACCTTCATCCCGCCTTCGGCACCCTTCTCCCAAGCTTGGGAGAAGGGCTGGGGATGAGGGTTGGCTCGCGCTCGGACGCTTTCCCACTTTCCGTGCTTGCAAAAAAGTGGGGCCTTTGACTTGTTTAGCTTGGAAACAGAACAATCCAGCAGGTCAAGCCTGCGGTATTTCTGAGCCCACAGGCTTGATAATAGGAGAGGGGGCGCGGGGTGACTGAAGGTCAAGCCAGCGAGTATTAAAATACCTACGCTCCGTCATGATGTCTGTGAAAATGTTCCCACAAATGGTCATGAAGGCGATGCATCCATTTGCCCAAGCTAAAGTCGTAGGGCACTGGGTTCCCCTCGGCGTCCTTCTCTGTGGATGGCGAAACATAGTTCATTACAGCCGAGTCACCACCCAAAGCTACAAATCCCGTTCCTGAGACCAACAGCAAGGCCGTTATAGCCGCGAATCGCTTTGTCCTGATGCGTTTCTTTTTTGCACTCGTACACAATTCCATCATACGTCCCTCTAAGCAACCATCGATCTTGTCAGGCTCACGCGAGCTAGACTTCAAATTTCTTAAGCACGCTTCCAATTGGTCGTCGTTCATTTGAATTTTTCTCCTCTTGAATGGTAAATTTTATGCGCAACATTTCTCTGCCTCGCGACAATCGCGATTTGACCGTACCAGGCCGGCAATTCATGATTTGCGCGATTGCGTCGATAGATAAGTCCTCGAAGTAGTGCAGAGTTAGTACGGTCTGAAACGCCATCGGCAACGCCAGTAAAGCCATTCGCATCGGTTCAATTCGTTCGTCTGTCGAATCAGGTGAATTGGTCATCAGTTGTTCGGACGATTCAATCGAGCGCCATAGACTTGAGAATCTTCGCTTTCGGATCCATCTGTTGATTTGGCTTGTCGTTAGGACAAGCAACCAACAACGGAAGGGCGCGCCGGTCCATCTAAATCTTGGCAAGTAACGAACCATAGACATGAACACCTCGGCGACGATATCGTTGGTGTCGTGAACGCTGCCTATTCGACGGTTTACATAGCGATAGATGGCTCCGTGGTGTTGCCGATACAGAAAGGAAATGGCCAGTGGATCAGTCTTGGCCAGGCGGACGAGTTCTTGTTCGGCGAGTTCGTCCAAGTTTAGATCGCAGTTTGATTTGGGGTCGATCGTCAATTCCAATTCCGTCTTTCGTGGTGTCCAATCTCAACACCTAAGAAAAGCCCATTCAAACACATTGGGTTCCGAAAAACTCGCAATTAAATCGAAAACGAACATCGATGCATGTGGGAAAGGCTTCCAGCCTGTCAATTTAGAATCCACAGGCTGGAAGCCTATTCCACACTTTCTCGACGGATCTACCCAAATGTCCAATGGCGATTGGTGGTGCAATAATACCTCCGCCAAGCGAATGCCGATGGTTGAGTTGTATTCCGATTTACGCACTCTATGATGATAGCTTAGGCGAGCGGCAACATTGTTTATACCGGGAGGGAGAGGCTCCTGCCGAACCAATGCCAAGCTCGGCAGGAGCTTCGCTCTCCCATTGGAACCTTTGGCACGTAGTTTTCATCCTGGCGCTCGCCTTAACAAACTTAACGATTTACCAGCGGAAAACGCTACCAACAATACGCCGTAGTCCAGCAATACTCGGACGACTAAAGCTTAAGCAGCCTGATTCACACAGGGGGCGAGGGCGAGAGAAGCCGACACCCTCCAAATCAATGGGATTTGATCGGTGTTGGCTTTTTTTTTGCTGATTCACCGATGGATTGAACACAAATCAATTGGCTCGCAAAAAAGGTGACTTATACAAGCCCGCAGCGCTAGCAAGGGATGAAAAACGCAAATCCCTCGCTTGCGCGTCGGGCTTGCATTTTATTGGTAATACTCAGTTGCTAGGACAAATGTGCTCAATGGACCGAGTTATAGATGATTGATTACCTAAAACGCACGAAGACTTGCAAAATTTGTAGGATTTTCGGCGGAAATGGATGGTGGTTCGCCACTGGATATTTGCAAAGACTTTTTTCGCCGTTATTCAACGGCACTGCCACTTTCTCGAATCGCCTTAATCCAACATGATCCCTCACCCATCGCTAGACGGTCTCTTTAACCTGCTTTCAAGACATTCTTCGAATGGGCCCAAGAACGCGAATGCGGGACAATCGAGACGAAAGGGGCATTCAAGACGCAATCGTTTTAAACATGCATTGCAATTCGAGCTACTTGAAAATCGACTCGTCATGGCCGACTCAGACGATGCGATCTCCGAAGCGTTTATGCTCGGCGCGATTTCAACAACACCAAAATCTGTCAGTGCTATGATCTCGCCGGACACCGATGTGAATATGGTTGGATTCACTGTTACGGCCGGACAAACTGTCGATTTTGATATCGACACGCCACTCAATGGTCCAGGAGGACTTGGTTCCTACATCAGGCTCTTCAACGCTCAAGGCACACAGCTCACGTTCAACAATGACGGAGCGGCCCCAGGAGAGGACAACTTGGGTTTTGATTCCTATCTGAGGTATACATTTGCGACGAGCGGTTCCTATTATTTGGGTACGTCCAATTTCAATAACATCCAGTACAGCGCGGTCACAGGCGATGGCGACACTGCAGGCGGACTATATACGACAGGTAGCTATGTTCTAATCGTAAAGGCTTTGCCGATAGACCCGGATGACTCCATTGCAGAAGCAACTGCATTGGGGGCAATCTCTACCACGGCAAAGACGATTGATTCAAGCCTCGTTACGGACATCGACGTAAACATGGTCAGCTTCACGGTCGTAGCAGGGCAGATCGTTGACTTCGACATCGATACTCCACTCAATGGTCCAGGCGGCTTGGGTTCGTATATACGTCTGTTCAATTCTCAAGGGACACAGTTAGCGTTCAATAACGACGGAACAGCTCCAGGCGAGAACACGCTTGGTTTCGATTCCTATCTTCGTTACACCTTCGTTACTGCAGACAAGTACTACCTTGGCGTGTCGAACTTCAACAACGATCAATATGACCCATTAACTGGAAATGGAGACGCCGCTGGAGGCAAGTATTCCATCGGAAGCTACCAGTTGATCATCCAAACGGCCGCCGTGGTATTGCCGGATCCCAATGATGCGATCTCGGAAGCTTTCGCGTTGGGCGCAGTCTCGACGACTCCCTCCTCCGTCAGTGCTGCTATTTCACCTGATATCGACGTCAATATGGTGAGCTTCATCGTCACCGCGGGGCAAGTTGTCGACTTCGATATCGATACTACCCTGAATGGCACAGGGGGCCTGGGGTCCTACGTGAGATTGTTCAATGCGCAAGGAGTGCAATTGGCAGCCAACAATGATGGGTTGGCCCCTGGCGAAAGCGTCCTCGGTTTCGATGCATATCTGCGCTACACTTTTGCAAATGCCGGTACGTATTATCTCGGCGTTTCCAACTTCAATAACAGTCAGTACAACGCCCTCACTGGAGATGGAGACACAGCTGGCGGACTCAATACTGTTGGAACCTACCAGCTGATCGTTCAGGCGGTTCCGATTGATTCGGATGACTCGATCTCTGAAGCAAAGCAGATAGGCGCGATATCCGCGACACCTGTAACCGTCAATGCCACAATCGTTACGGATGTCGATGTCAATATGGTTGCATTCTCGGTAAATGCAGGGCAAGTTGTAGACTTCGATATCGATACGCCGCTAAATGGCCCAGGCGGATTGGGTTCCTATATTCGTTTGTTCAATGCACAAGGCCAACAGCTTGCATTTAATAACGATGCCGCCGCGCCTGGAGAAAACGTTCTCGGTTACGATGCGTACCTGCGCTATACCTTTGCGACTGGCGGCACGTACTATCTAGGCGTATCGAATTTCAACAATGTGCAATACGACCCTCTCACCGGAAACGGTGACACAGCAGGTGGATTCAATTCGATCGGCAGTTATCAGTTGATCGTTCAAACGGCTGTAGTGGCTGTTCCGGATCTAAATGACGCAATCTCGGAAGCTACCCCCTTGGGTACTCTCTCCACTATACCCGTTACCGTGAACGCAAGTATCTCGCCTGATACAGATGTCAATATGGTTAGCTTCCTTGTCGGTGCAGGACAAGTCGTTGACTTCGATATTGATACCACTCTCAACGGATCTGGTGGGCTGGGGTCGTATATTAGGCTCTTTGATTCGCTCGGCACGCAGCTCGCAACCAATAACGACGGCCTTGCTCCCGGCGAAGACCGACTTGGTTTTGACGCTTACCTAAGGTTTACGTTCGCAACGGCAGGCACATACTACCTTGGCGTTTCTAACTTTAACAACGTCCAATACAACCCAATCACCGGCGATGGGGACACGGCCGGCGGCCAAAATACCATTGGTAGCTATCAACTGATTGTTCAGGCGCTGCCAATCGATACGAATGATTCTATTTCCGAGGCGCTCCCCTTGGGGTCTGTGTCCACGGTACCGCTTACTGTCAGCGCTTCGATAACGACAGACATTGACGTCAACATGGTCGCATTCTTTGTCACGGCGGGGCAAGTCGTCGACTTTGACATCGACACGCCTCTCAATGGCCCTGGCGGTCTAGGCTCATTCATCCGTTTGTTCAATGCGCAGGGCCAGCAGCTTTCATTCAATAACGACGCCACTGCACCAGGCGAAAACGTTCTTGGTTTCGACGCCTACTTGCGATACACGTTTGCGGCAGGCGGCACGTATTATTTGGGAGTGTCAAATCTTAACAACGTGCAGTACGACCCGCTCACTGGCAATGGGGATACGGCTGGCGGTTTCAATTCGATCGGTAGCTATCAATTGATTGTGCAGACCGCTGTCGTGATTGTATCGGACCCAAATGACGCGATCTCCGAGGCGACACCATTGGGTGCAATTTCCACCACACCAATTACGGTCAACTCAAGTATTTCGCCAGATACCGACGTCAACATGTCTAGCTTCACCGTCAGCGCTGGGCAGGTCGTCGACTTCGATATTGACACGACACTCAATGGGGCTGGCGGGCTCGGTTCGTATTTGCGTCTCTTCGACTCTCAAGGCACGCAGCTGGCATTCAACGACGATGGGAATGCCCCAGGCGAGAACAAGATTGGTTTTGACGCGTATCTTCGTTACACCTTTGTTGCAGCTGGGACATTCTATATCGGCGTGTCGAATTTCAATAATGTGCTGTACGATCCGGTGACAGGAAATGGTGACACGTCGGGTGGTGCGAACGCAACGGGTTCCTATCAGTTGATCGTTCAGGCGCTTCCGGTTGACAGCAATGACGCCATTTCCGAAGCCAGTGCTCTTGGTGCTGTTTCGTCGACACCGATAACGGTTAGTTCCGGTATCGTTACGGATATCGATGTGAATATGGTCTCGTTCACGGTAACTGGTGGTCAGGTTGTCGATTTTGATATAGACACGCTTCAGAATGGTCCTGGCGGTTTGGGCTCGTATATTCGATTGTTCAATGCTCAGGGCCAGCAGTTAGCATTCAACAATGACGCGGCCGCACCGGGCGAGAATGTAGTTGGCTTCGACGCGTATCTGCGCTACACGTTTGTCACCGGCGGTACTTATTACCTTGGGGTATCAAACTTCAACAATGTGCAGTACGATCCACTCACTGGCAACGGCGATACCGCTGGCGGTTTTGATTCGATCGGTAGTTATCAGTTGATCGTACAAACCGCT
>JANLUJ010000050.1:0-6189 GCA_031363425.1 Pirellula sp. | reverse complement strand
AGTCTCACGACTTCTGCTACTTTGCAACCAATCCATCCCGTCGCAGCTTGGAGCAGAGGCTATCGAACAGGCTCCAGAAATCTGATTGAAACGGACTAAGGTCAGGATACCCTGGTAGTAGACAGCCAGTGTACTGGTACTCCCGAAAACCATCGATAGGTACCAAACCCTGGCGCTCAGGATTCCTCGCGATGTACTCCAATACATCTTGAAACGCCATCGGCTGTCGCTCATCCTCGCGTAGGACATGATCATACGCTTGATCCTGAAGGCGTATACCGAATTTCTCAAGAGCAATGTTGATTTGCTTTCGCAAGAACTTCATCGCCAACCGCTGATCTGCGGAGTCCGTAATTCCTAACCACAACAGGTGCATATGGTCTGGCATCAAGCAGAAGATCGGGCAACAGAGACCATATCGAAACATGGTATGTGTGCGAAGTTCACGAAACTTGTAATGAAAAATCGGGACGAGCCAGCCGGTCCTTCGTTCATCTACGGTCATGGACCAATGCACGCATGCTTGTCCTCGGTAACATTGCGGCGGCAATCGCTTTAGATAATCATGGGGCCGGTTATCCACAATGCTGTCCTCCGAATTAGTGACGTCTTCCGTAGCAGAATTCGTAAGAATTCTGCGTGCGGTCTTTGGGTGGCTACTTCGAATCTCCATCCGCAAGAAGTCTCACGACTTCTGCTACAAATAATCCTATAAACTCAGAAGGTAACTCACCATCGGTTTGGATCAAACCCTAACTCTTGAACAACTTGGCCGCGATCTTGAGTTCGCCCTTGGGCATAGGAATCGGCTTCTTATTGCGTGTGCGGCATGGGATACGCATTTTCGCGATGGGCAACGGCGCGTTCAAACATTGCTTTGTTAAGATCTCGATCACCTGAGGCAGCGTTTTCGCCCCCAAGTGCTGCTATCGCTGCGATGTGCATTCGTGCCATGGCTAACCAACCATCGACATCGCGGTCAACCTCGCGAATCATGTTCTCGGCAGCAAAACTGAGCAGCCACGTGAGTTTGGACGTACTAACACCATGAACGTCCATGTCGACGGAGAAGGGTTTCTACAGATCCTGGGTGTCGGCCATCAAAAAGCCGAAGTGAGTGTTCGCCAGCACCTCGTGCAGTCACCCGCATCCCAGCCCACGTACGTCCCTAAAACGACGACGCAGAATCCAATCCTTTACATGTTCTGCCTCTAGTCTCTTGTCTCTGGTTTTTTGAAATTGCTCGAACTGTCAGAGTGTGGAGTATACATCGTTCCAAACTGTGGACTGTCGGTCCGGGACAGCGAGTTCAGCTCGCTCCATTTCCACAGAGCGGTGATGTTGTTCGTAGGTCGGATTCTTATACGATTACGACGAAATGGTTAACAGAAGTTGGCCAGCACATGACAGCGGAAATTGAACCTATTAGGAAATGACGACCGGTTGAGCAATAAACGATTCAAATTACTGGACTTTGCCTTCTGAGAAGTCGCCAGCTACAACAGCAATTAATTTGTTGGGCTTCTGCCGAGCTTTACAATGGTTCGGCAGGAGCCTCTCCCTCCCGGTATAAACAGAGCTGCCGCTCGCCTAAAAACTCGACGCTGGTAAGTTTCCAGTTTGCGTCCAGGCTAAGTAATTCGCGATAATGTTCCGTGGCTAGGTTGTTCCTCCCAAAAGGATATCGAAACTGCTGCGTTTTCACGCTAGCCACAAAAATTTGCTAAGAACCCAAAAAGAGTTACTTGATGAATATTGCTCGCTTCAGCCTATTAGTATTCGGACTCTATTTGGTTTTTGTGGTTGGAATGGGTTTCGGTCAGAGCCTTCAGAATCGGCTAGCTCCATGTCCACATTGGGGTGCTAAGGGAAAGGAATATCTAGCTCTAATGAATCTGATGATAACTCTTTCGCTCTTACTCAACATCGCGGTCCTTGTACCGATATTCAAGCGTCCGAGACCTAAAGGAAGACGTCCCCTATCCCCTATCCCCGCAACTCCCTGAACCCTCAAGTCCCCTCTCCCCGAGGGCCCCGAGGGAGAGGGTTAGGGTGAGGGCTGGAGGTGGGAGCGCAGCCATTGGGCGTAGGCACGGAGTGATGGAGCAGAGCGACGAACGTAGCTGCCGTAGCCTGATGGCGTAGCGGCGATAATGATCCGACAAGCGTAGCGAGGCGTTCGATTTTTGAGCCGCTGGCGCTAGCCGCGTTACGGCTTCTATTCAAAATACGGTTGTCGCGGCTAGCGCCCGCGGCTCACATATACTAAAATGACTAAGTATCGCGGGCGCAATGTGCATTCAATCGCAAACTTGCAATGCACTGTCGCTTCAATTCAAATCCGCCATCACTCGGGCAGCAAGTGTGGACCATCGGTTTCGTAGCGGCCGGCGCCACCTTGGTGACGTTCTCCATGACTCCACTTGAGCCATGTCTTCCTCGCGAACCAGTACCCCGAATAATCCATGCCGAACGTTCCTTCGTCGGTACGCCTGCTCGAACCTCCAAATAGAGTTCCGCCGCCGACATAGCTAACTTGATGATAAGCATCGGTGCTCGGCTTCGCAAATCTGCCCAACCAGTTCGGACACCCCGCTCGCAAGAAGCCGTTTTCGCAATAACGTCCGGACTTGGTTCCTCTTGGAGTTTCCTGGCCGCGACGGCCAGCTAGAGGTAACTCACTAAACAGGTTCTTTGCTTCGGGCCTAAGCTCTGTTTCGTCGAGGGCCATTGGAGCCCTCACTTCACGAATAGCTTGATCTGGTTTCTGGAGCATCTTGTCATCGGGCGTTCTCATTTTGAGCCGCGGCTCCGCAGCCTGTACCATTGAAATGGAGACAAGCGAAAACACGGCTGCTATGCAGAATCGCTTTTGAATTTTGCGCGTATTACGCATATTAATCGTCTCGGTTAACTAGCTTGTTACGATTGCTTTTAGCGTTCCGATTGACTTTGCTTCTGCCAACACGCAATCGCAATGCGCAATTCACAAGCAGTTGAGGACAACTGTTCTACACTTGCTAATGCAATCTTTAAAATCGTCATCGACGGTACAACCGAAACAAACAATCACTTGCCGGCTGTAGAACCCACCGAATCATCAAGGTTTACCCGAGAGGATTCTTAGGACTTTTGGTTAAGGCCAACCTAACTTCACCATTCTGATAATTTCTCATCGATTCATCCAAGGCCTGTCGTTGATACGACCGATGAAATCGTCATATTCCAATCCGCCTGAAAGTTTTTTGCAAGATTTGTCCACTTGTGTTCAAGAATCCGTACCATGCCGTTTTGAAAGCAACCTTGGCGTTCATCTCGTCATGCGTTTTCGGCATTGCGTCGGGGCAGTTCATCCCGATCGAACCTCCTCCAATCAAGGAGCCGGTTCGCTTTTCCGTCCGCGATGACAATCTGCTGGCACCAAGCGATCAGTCAGAACCCAAGAGCATTGCTCTCCCTGAATTGACTGGCTTGTCGCTACCTGCTGCAGCGAGCTTCCCACCTGAATCTTCGCCCTATCAGTTCACGGTGTTCCAATCCCCATTGGGCTTTACTGGCCCCACCTCGGTCCTCCCAACCGAGTCTCAAAACACAAATCACTTTGTCCCAATTGAGGACCGTTGGCGCGTCGGCATTCCGAATTGGGATCGATACGGCAAGGGGCATCCGGTCGGGGACGATTACCCATCAATCCAAGGCGCTTGGTACGACCCATACAATCAAAGTGTTCTCAAAGGCGACTTTCCCATCGCCGGCCAAGATACATTTCTCAAGCTGCAACTCAAGCAGCTTAATCTTTTTGAACTACGACAAACTCCGATACCAACCACCCCTTTCGAAGCCACTCAAAATCCCTTCCAGAACGAGTTCTTCGGCAATCCAAATCAATTCCTATTCACGCAATACAATTCGGTCGGCGTCGACCTGTTTAAAGGGGACGCGGCATTCAAACCAGCGGATTGGCGATTTCGGGTAAACGCCATCTTCAACCAGAACTACCTCAAAGTTCAAGAGTTGGCCGTCGTCTCGCCTGACGTGCGCGACGGAACCAATCGGCACCGAACCGACTGGGCGCTCGAGGAATGGTTCTATGAATCTAAAATCGCAGACATGAGTCCGAACTACGATTTCCTCTCCGTTCGAGCAGGATCTCAACCGTTCACCAGCGATTTTCGAGGGTTCATTTTTTCCGACACCAACCGAGGTGTCCGCGTCTTCGGAAACAGACTGAGCAACCAAGATCAATACAACGTCGTTTGGTTCGACCAAACCGAAAAGGACACGAACAGTCTGCTCAATACCTTTGACGATCGGCATCAAAATACTCTCGTTGCGAACTACTATCGCAATGACTTCATTTTTCCCGGCTACAACACGGAGCTAAGCTTTCATTACAACAGAGACAAAGCTAGCACCAAGTTTGACAACAACCGATTTCTTGTTCGGCCAGATCCGGTCGGAGTATTCGCTCCCCACCAAGTCGACGCATACTACCTAGGCTGGGCCGGCAATGGTCACATCAATCGATACAATGTCAGTCATGCTATGTACTACGTGACCGGCGTCGACGAACTCAATCCGATCGCCGGTTCTCGTCAAGACATTAGCGCATTCATGGGGGCGATCGAACTGTCCTACGATCGCGACTGGGCCCGATTCCGATGCTCGTACTTCTACGCGTCAGGTGATAGCGATCCAAACGATAGTCGGGCCACGGGCTTCGATGCAATATTTGACAACCCCAACTTCGCCGGTGGCGAATTCAGCTACTGGAATCGTCAGCAAATCAAACTCTTTGGCGTCAATCTAGTCAATCGTCAAAGCTTGGTTCCCAACCTGCGCAGCAGCAAGTTTCAGGGTCAAACGAACTTCGTCAATCCCGGTATACAACTGGTGAATGCTGGCTTTGATGCTGACTTGACCCCAAAGCTCAAGCTGATCACGAACGCCAACTACTTGTGGTTCAATCACACTGCGCCCCTTGAAACGCTCGTCTTTCAAGGGAACATTCGAGACCAGATCGGTCTGGACTTGAGCGGAGGATTCGAATACCGTCCGCTGCTAAACAACAACGTAAGCTTTGTCGGCGGTCTATCCGGACTCATCGTCGGCAATGGCTTCCGCGACCTATATCAGCCGCTCAACGGAACCGTAAACAATCTCGCGGCTGGTTTTTTTGAGGCATCCTTCGAGTACTGAGACATGATCAAAGGCCAGACCGAGTTTCTCATTCGCTTGGCCTTCCTTAACTTGCTAGTTTGCTTCGGATTTCTAGTTGCTATTAGTGCCGATTGCTATGGCCAAGTGGCAAAAGCAGCCCTTCAGGCAAACGGCAAATTCCATGCACCCAGTGTTCCCGTGCGTTCAGGCCAACATCCTTGGGGACCAGCACGAAACCTCGGCATCGCTGGCAACGATTCCTATCCGATTCCAGATGACTTGCTGAATGTTGATCTGTATCGCCAATCCAAACAGGATGAAAGCAACAAAAGCACTTCTTGTATCACTTGCCATTCCAACGTTGGCAACATGCACCCACCGAATACGGTTTCCATTGGCTGCGTCGATTGTCATGGAGGGAACCCAAACGATTTTTCTAAGAAGGGTTCGCACGTCCATCCGAGATATCCAGACATGTGGGCGTCGTCTGCCAACCCAGTGCGCAGCTACGCTCTACTAAATCATGAGAGTCCTGAGTTCGTTCGCTTTGTGAATCCAGGCGATCTCCGCGTTGCCCATATCGCCTGCGGACAATGTCACGCGAACGAAGTCCTGCAATTGCGCAAGAGCATGATGACGCACGGTTGCATGCTTTGGGGCGCTGCTATGTATAACAATGGCGGGACACCCGAGAAAGCTGCCCGATTTGGTGAAAGCTACTCCATGCACGGCAAGCCTCAACGCATTCAAAATGTTCCTCCTCCCACACCCTACGAAATCGATCGCAAGGGAATGGTCCCGTTCCTTGACCCGTTGCCTCGTTTCGAATCCTCGCAACCAGGAAACATCCTTCGCATCTTCGAACGGGGCGGCCGCTTCCGCTCCGAAATTGGTATCCCTGAACGTCTCGAAGAACCTGGCCGACCTCGTGAACGTCTCGGTGTTCGAGGACTGGGAACCGATAACCGTACCGATCCAGTACTTATAGGGTTGCAAAAAACTCGCTTGCTCGACCCGACTCTCAACTTC
>JANLUJ010000033.1:0-12228 GCA_031363425.1 Pirellula sp. | reverse complement strand
TGAAATAAGGATAAAGCAAGAGGTTTTCGAGATCCGGCTGTGCGTCGAACGCTTCCTTGATCCGGTCTAAGAACTGAGCTCGAATAATGCAACCACCACGCCATAACAACGCGCAATCGCCATAGTTCAATCCCCAGTTGTGCTCCTTGCTGGCTTCCTGCAATTGGACGAATCCTTGCGCGTAAGAGCAAATTTTAGAAGCGTACAAAGCTTGCCTTACAGCTTCAACAAATGCCTTCTTGTCTCCAACTAGCTTTCTTACCGCGGCATCGAAGTGACTGTTATGAGACGCTGCAGGGCTGGGTAGAATCTTGCTTGCGCGAATGCGAGCTTCCTTGATCGAGGATAAGGAACGCGCATAGACCGCAGTGGTTACCAACGTCGATGGCACTCCCAGGTCGAGAGCCAGTTGACTCATCCATTTGCCCGTACCCTTGGCACCAGCCATGTCGACGATTTTATCGACCAGATAGCCGTCGCCCCCTTGGTCGTCTTTCGCACTGAAAATATCGCGTGTGATTTCGATGAGATAGCTTTGCAACTCACCTTTATTCCAATCTGAGAACACTTCGTATAGCTCATCGTTGGTTAAACCGGCAGCTTCCTTCAACAGGAAGTATGCTTCGCAGATCAACTGCATATCGCCGTACTCGATACCGTTGTGGACCATCTTGACATAGTGCCCTGCACCACGCGGGCCAACCCATTCGCAACACGGAATATCATTCTTGGGTCCGACTTTGGCCGCAATCGATTGGAAGATCGGCTTGATGGTTTCCCATGCTGCCTTGCTTCCGCCGGGCATTAGGCTAGGGCCCTTCAAAGCGCCTTCTTCTCCGCCGGATACCCCTGCTCCAACAAACAATAACCCTTTGCTCTCTACATACTGCGTTCGACGTTCCGTATCCGCAAAGTGTGTGTTACCTCCATCGATGATGATATCCCCTGGCTCCAGGTAAGGGAGAACTTGTTCGATCAAATCGTCGACCGCCGGTCCCGCTTTTACTAGCATCATTACAAATCGTGGTCGCTTGAGATTCTTGACTAACTCAACGATGGAATGGCATCCGACAAAGTTTTTGCCCTTGGCACGACCTTTCATAAGATCGTCTACTTTATCAATGGAGCGATTGAACACCGCGACGCGGTAACCTCGACTTTCGACATTGAGAGCAAGATTCTCACCCATTACAGCTAGGCCGATGAGGCCGAAGTCGCACAATTCGCTCATTAGATTCCAGTTGTGGTAAACAACCGTCGCAAAAGTAGTGTTGAGGTAACTCTATATGCTGGTATTCCGTCTAACACCAACGATGTGGAACGGAATTCTAGCCCGAGTCCCCAATCGTATCAATTGCTAGTAAGCCTATGCGATTGGCCTTCCCGCCATCGAAAGGTTTTTGATATGACGTCAAGTTGTCTGTTTTTTCAACTTTCAGTGGTAGCCCGGCAAGGATGTCAGGTACATGAAGCGATTCGTCTATGCAGCCGCAGCGATAGTTCTGACGGGAGTGCTCGTCCTACTGGCAATGGCCATTGCCCAAAGAGACGCCCGAATCGGCGATTCATCGACCGCTGAAAACGAACTTCCGTATGCAAATCAACCAGCACAACCGATAACCAGTTCTGGCGTCGATCCTATTGATTCAGCATTTCTGACCAATAATTGGCCGCCCGCTCCTATCGTTCGGGGAAATGATTCTGCCCTCCCCAGACATTCTCCATCCAGTATTGGCAATGAATCAACGCCACCGACCCATGCAACGCTAACTTCGTACGACCACGAAGGTTCACTTCCATCCGGCCCCAATGAAACTCCTAATCGAGCGCGCATCTCGTCCTCCACCGGTCGTCTTGCGGAGCCACCGCCGCTGAATGCTAACGCTCTGAACTCATTCCTGAGTCCGACGGCAAACGCGTCCGATTCGGCCAGTCAGGCAAACCCGAATGCGAGCTATCCATCTTCATTTCCAAACACCCTGCCATCCTCTCTTCCGTCGATTCCAAATGCGATTTCTAACCTACCTTCACGCCAATCGAATGGTAACCTGTCGCCTGAAAGCTATCCCTCAAACCAGATAAACTCTTTGCCAATTGAACCTTCTAGTACTGGATTTGGAGCACCGTCAATTTCAACCCCACCCCGGATGCATACGGACACCGATCCTTCGAACTTGCCGTCGCCCTCGCGATTACCGAGTTACGCACCGTCCCCATCGATTCAAGAACTACCGCCGGTCGCAACTTTGGGTACGCCTCTGCCCTCCAATTCAATTTCATCCCCAAACTTCCCTCCCTCGGCTTATTCTCCGCGAGGTTCTACGGCGAACTCTGCTCCAAATGCAGATGCACCAACAATTTCTACTCCATCGAATCTTTCGACAAACTCTACTACCCCAAACACTGTTTCGTCTCCAAAGTCAGTTGGGTTCTCAAGCTCCGCACCCGGCCTACGCCAACTGGATGGATCCCAGAATCCCAGCTTGGAGATTCAAAAGCGCGCACCGCATGAAGTTCAAGTAGGTATTCCGTCTACATTCACGGTGTTGGTTCGCAATGTTGGAAACGCTACAGCCTACGACGTTAACGTTGTGGACTCGGTACCAAAAGGAGCTAGACTCGTTCGAACTAGTCCACAAGCTCAACAAGTTGGCCAGAATGGCCTTACATGGAAATTGGGCGAAATGGGGGCGGGTGCCGAGCAAACCATTACCATCGAACTTGTCCCAGAATCAGAGGGAGAAATTGGTTCGGTTGCCAGTGTCAATTTTGCGGCCCAAGCCTCGGTTCGCACCATGAGCACGCAGCCGAAACTTGTTGTTAAGCAGTTACTTGAGCCGGTAGTAATGGGCGGCCAAAGCGTTAAAATCATGATCGAAGTCTCAAACGTTGGAACGGGCACGGCTCGCAACGTCCGCTTGGAAGAAGACGTTCCAGCTAACATGCGCCACGCTTCGGGGGCACATGTGTTAGAACTACCCTTAGGCGATTTAGCGCCCGGTGAATCGCAAAAACATGACATTGAATTGACGGCTGTTAGCGCTGGCAAAGTATCCAACATCCTTCGAGCTGTCGCAGATAATGCAAACTCGAATGAGTCCTCTGCTCCCATCGAAGCGGTCTCTCCGAAGCTTCAAATTAGTTTAGATGGTCCGAAGCTTCGGTATTTAGAGAGGCAAGCCACATACACCGCAAGCATTACTAACACTGGGACTGCCATGGCAACCAACGTTGACTTGATCGTTTACTTGCCCAGCGGATTGCAATTTAACTCAGCCGAAAATGGTGGCGAATACATACCGAACCAACGAGCTGTTATTTGGCAACTCACAGAACTTGCCGCCGGCAAAACTGCCTCAACCAAAGTGACACTCCTACCAGTGGAAGAAGGTGATTTTGTACTTCGCATGCAAGCGAATGCGGATTCGGTTCGAGCAGACGCGGTGGAAAAACCAGTTCGTGTCGAGGGCCAAAGTGAACTCGCGTTCTCCATCGAGGATGACAACGATCCAATCGAAACGGATGGCCAAACGACCCACATTATCAAAATCGTGAACAACGGTACACGGGTTGATAACGATGTGCAGCTCCAAATCGATTTGCCTGAGGGAGCTAGCGTTGAACAAGTTCATGCGCCTGTAAATTACCAAGTCGTCCAGAGAGCGATACAATTTTCGCCCATCGCGCAAATGAAATCGAAAGACCAACAAACGATTCGGATTACCGTCCGTCACACGCGTGAAGGTACGCATGTTCTGCGCGCACAGCTCAGGAGCAAACTGCGACCAGGCGCGGTTATTAAGGAAGAAAGCACGCAAGTTTATCGCGATCAATAGCGTCAATCGTAGCATGGCCCCCTGGGCCGTGTAGTAGCATGCCGCCCCCCGCTGGGCCGTGTGAATTACTTGAGACCCTATTGACCTTGCAAAGTCACGCTCGGCAAGCGTTACCTACGGTCATCCGTGGCCACCGTCCTCCATCAATTTTTGCTGTCACTTCAGTGGAATCTGTCTTGTTGAGGTTCATCCTTCAACTAAACTAGTTGCAACCATGAGCAAAAAACGTCCAGCTCAAGTGTTGGCGATGTTATGTTTCACAAGAGAAAACCATGAAAAACCGAAACCTATTAATGCTCTGTGTGACGTTTGCGTTTCCTGCAAACGTCACGTTACTTTTCGCTCAAGACAAGGAAGCTACCGCGACAGCCGTGCGAGCCCCGGCGGCTTCTGTACCGAAAATGGGCCCGCTAACGGTGACGGTCGAGTTGATTGGAGGTCAGAAGATCACTGGCGCTTTGACCGAATTAACGGACCTTCCGTTTCGTGGAGCAGTTGGCGATGTCAAGGTTATGCTCTCTGAGGTTGCGGGGGTCAAAATGGCTTCTGCAGACGATCCTTCGACTACGATTATCTTTAAGAACGGAGACTCAGTCACTGGCGCTACGGATCTAAAGACCGTCTCAGTAGACACGGAATGGGGAAGCGCCAAGATCAATGGATCAAGTATTACGTCGCTGTTGCTTTTGCCCGACCTGAAGTGGAATGCTTCGATCGGCCTTAATGGCAAACGTTGGAGTCTTGTTGATGGCAAGATCACAACAAGTGGACAGCCTGGCCAAATTGTTAATGGCCAAGTTCTACCGAGCTCGCCAGGGCAGCCTGGAACGCGAACCACCACTAGTCAGCCAACGTCGAGAGTCGTTTCGCCAAACTAGCGACCTCGGCTCTATCGACAACGCGCAGATTAGCACGACGCGCAAGCTAGTGATGCATTTCCATCACTAGCTTGCGCGTCGTGCTTTAAAATTCATTTCCATCACTAGCTTGCGCCCTTGCGCGTCGTGCATTAAAACGTCGTGCTATTTTTTGTTGACCAGCTTTGGGTCAAATTTTGAACCCGCTGAAACTTGGGTTAGCGTTAGGCGAACTTTCGTAGGAAAAAACTTCTCGGAATCGGCACGCTTGTGCGCATGTCCGGAACCGCCGCTGTTGTCCTTGATCACCAAATCCATCTGCTTAATACCTTCTGTCCATACGATGGAATCGTTCTCCCAGAAAGTTTTCATGTCGATGTCTTTCTCGTATACGCCAACCTTTTTGTATACGTCCGTACCCAAGCACCCATATCCGTTCTTCTGTCCCTTGTTTGGGATATAGCAAATGCTCCACGTTGTCGGCTCATCGCCAACTGGTTTATCTAGAACTTCTAATCGAACATGAACCGTGCCATTTCGATAGTCGATTGGAGATGACCAATCCTTGGGGCGATCGGGGTTGAGCATCTTTTCCTTCACGTAGAAATGCGACTTGCTCGGCTTTGAATTGTCTGCATCAGCTTTCGTGTAGTCGAACGTAACGTCAAACAGGACGAATTGATCGGCGTTGCAGGCAGTGGGTGATAGGCAAAGCAACCCGATTGATAGCAAAAACAATCGCAGTACCAAATGGTTTGATACAACGTGGTACATTGGCAGGATCGTCATTGTGTTCCTTCTGCGTGGATTTTCCGTAGCTTGGCCCAGGAAAAAACATACCACGATCGGTAGCTGAATTCTTACGAATTCAGTGTTACTGAATTCTTACGAATTCAGCTACGGTAGTTTTTATTCGCCGCTCGCCTAACAACATTTCAAGAAATTTGCTGCATCACCTTGGGCAGGCCGAATTGATTGTCAGCAAGCGATACAATATTCCTAATCGCAAATGTCGGGTGGAGGTCGGACATAGGCATTACCTAGTAGAAACTTGTGGCAATCGTTAAACAAGCCATCTCTGGAATTTATTTGATTGTATTTCGAATCATGAGTCAAACAAGAATTCGCCCGTTCCTAATTGCCGCCGTAGCGATGCTCGAAATCATAATTCCGGCTTCTGGTGAGGAAAAAGAAAATTCGATCCGGATTGGAGCTGCGTGGCAGGATACACGCAATCCAGTTGCAAAGCTCTGGGATGGTCAACGACTAGACCATTGGGCGTTAAAGGCTCCGGTTCGAACGACTGTTCCTAGTGACGTTATCTCCTCGTGGTCGTCCACTGCCGTAGATGGTTTCGTACTGAACAAACAGAAAAATGCTGGGCTTCACGTCTCCAAAGAAGCAGACCGAAGGACTCTCATTCGACGCGCAACTTTTGATCTGATTGGCCTGCCACCTACAGTGGACGAAATGCTGAATTTCATTTCCGATGAAAAGGCGGATGCATACGAACGTTTGGTAGATCGTTTGCTATCTAGCCCACAGTACGGAATGCGTTGGGGTCGGCATTGGTTGGATGTCGTACGGTACGCCGACACCAACGGATACGAAAGGGATGAATTCAAGTCGACAATGTGGCGGTATCGCGACTATGTCGTAGACTCCTTCAATGCAGACTTGCCATTCGATCAGTTCGTACACGAACAGATTGCGGGTGATGAGATGACCTCAAAGGAGTCTGCGGATGCCCGGAGCCAACTAAGGTTTACTGCTACCGGTTATTTGCGATTGGGACCCTGGGACACGACCAAGTCGAAGTTCGATACCGAGGAGGCCGGCAGAGATGAAATCTTGGTGGATTTGACCAACACCACGGGTTCGGCCTTTCTTGGCCAAACACTTGGCTGTTGTCGATGTCACGATCACAAAACCGATCCGTTGCTTCAAGCCGACCACTATCGTCTCAGGGCTTTTTTTGCAGGAGTCGTCTTTGACGACGAGAAGGTAATCAATTCCAGTGAGGAGGAAGCAAGAATCGCCAAACATAACGCTGAGATCGATACCCAACTCAAGCCCATCATGACGACCTACAATCAGTCTCTTCAACCTGGCCGAGAACGCTTGCGAGCTCAGACTCTCAGCTCATTCCCTGCAGAATTTGTAAAGCTCCTGGAACTCCGTGAGGACCAACGAGATGAGTCGACTAGCCAGATGCTGTACCCCTATCTGAAGAAGCTCGATTTTTACGACGTAGACGTTGCAGACCAGCTAACGCAAGCCGAAAAACCAGCCTATCTTGAAGCGCTCCGCTTGGTTCGCGAACTCGAAAAAGAGAAACGCGATTTCGACACGATTTATTGCGTGAAGGATAAGGAATCGGATATCCCGGCAACGCATGTGTTGGAGGGTGGCGCCTATGCGGATCGAAGAGAGGAGGTTCAACCTGGATTTTTTTCTGTTCTGGACCCAAACTTGCCTGAGATCGTTTCTCCAAAAAATTGCACGAGTTCGGGCCGACGAACAGCGCTTGCTCAATGGATCGCCTCCGAAAGGAATCCGTGGACTGCACGCGTCATGGTCAATCGCATCTGGCAGCATCACTTTGGTCGCGGGATTGTTGCAACGCCAGATGACTTTGGCTATAGCGGCATCGCCCCAAGTCATCCCGAACTACTCGATTGGTTGGCCGTCGAATTCGTTCGAAGCGGTTGGTCGATAAAACACGTTCATCGATTGATCATGCTGTCTTCAACCTATCGGCAATCAAGCCAAGCAAGTAACGAGTCCTTAGCTGCAGATCCAAACAATCAATGGTTATCTCGCCAAAACATGCGACGAATGGACGCCGAGACATTGCGAGATTCTGTATTGGCCGTTGCGGGAATCCTGGAACTGGTCACCACTGGACCTCCGTTGTGGCCCGAAGTTCCCGAGGCCGTTCTGCGCGCGCAACCAGGGATCTATGAGAACTCAGGGCGACTTCAGGGCTATTATACAAGTCCCGAAAAATCTACCAGCGTTCGCAGTATCCTGCTGGTTAGAAAACGGTCGGTCCCACTTCCGTTCCTTTCCGTCTTTAATTTGAGCGATGCAAGCGGAACGTGCGGACGACGCGAAGTAACCAACAATGCACCGCAGGCGCTCTCGTTGCTAAACAATCCGCTAAGTACTCGCGCAGCGACTCTCTTTTCATCGCGACTCGCCATGGCACATCCGGAGAGCTTTCAGGAGCAAATCGACGATGCATTTTGGTCCGCGTTCGGTCGACCAGCAGACCAAGAAGAATTTGGATTGCTCCTTCAATCATGGAAAATGATCGTCGACCGCCTCCAGCATCGAAGCGGGAATGGAACCGAGACCGTCATTCGACTCAACGAACCAGAAATTGATTTTGGGAATTCAAGCGTCGAACGACTGGCTTTGGCCGAGTTGTGTAGGGCGATACTCAATTCTAACGAATTCATCTTCATCGAGTAATCTAGCCTATGGCACATCCATTAAGCAACTTCCACAACGATCCTAACTTGACTGCGTCTCGACCAGGAGGCCGCCGAAGCTTCCTCCACCATGCTACGGCCGGCGTAAGCAGTTTGGCCTTGGCGACCATGCTGCGACGACACGTCAGCGCAAGTGAATCTGACGAAGACTCGATCCCGATCGATCCAGTTCAGCCACTCCTAACAAGACCAACGCATTTTCCAGCGAAGGTCGATCGAATGATCTTCTTGTTCCAGTATGGTTCACCGAGCCAAGTGGATACCTTTGACTATAAACCCGAGCTGCAAAAACGGGAGGGGCAACCTCTGCCGGATAGTTATCGAGCCAACCCAAAACTCGCGCACACGTTGACGTATGGTCGAGAGCTAATGGCAAGTCCCTTTCGCTGGAACCAGCACGGAACAAATGGACTTTGGGTATCCGAACTTTTTCCCAACGTCGCTAAGCATGCCGACGATCTTTGTGTCGTCCGATCCATGTTTGCTGATAGCAACAATCATGCACCTGCTTCCTTGAGCATGAACACAGGAGTGCTTGTCGAAGGCAAGCCGAGCCTCGGGTCTTGGTTGACCTATGGTCTTGGAAGCGTAAACCAAAACCTTCCGGGGTATGTGGTCTTGTTCAACGTTGGCCCTTATGGCGGACCTACCAACTTTGCAAACGGATTCCTGCCGCCGGCCTTTGGCGGTATCCATTTCCGATATTCAGGACCACCGGTACTCGATCTGGTTCCACCCTCCATCTTGGAAGGAACGCAACGTCAAACGATAGACTTGGTTCAACGACTCAACCGAATGCATCAAGCGACGCGAATGGGACATCCGGAGTTGGATGGTCGAATTGCCGCGTATGAGCTGGCGTATCGCATGCAAGCGGAGGCGATGTCGATTGGTGACTTGGCAACCGAAACCAAGGAGACTCAGGACATGTACGGTATTCATGAAAGAGATACCGCCGAGTATGGTCGGATGTGTTTGCTTTCCAGACGCCTTGTGGAAAGTGGCGTCCGTGTAGTACAGCTCTTCAATGGTGTTGCGAGTCCAAAGGACGGATGGGACGCCCATACCAAGCTCTTCGAAAACCATCGCTATAACGCCAAACGAACGGATCAACCGATTGCTGCATTGTTAACCGATCTCAAACAGAGAGGGTTGCTCGAGCGAACCTTAGTCGTGTGGTGCGGTGAGTTCGGACGAACGCCTATGTGGGATTCGGGGAGTGGGCGATTGCGCTCCGATGCTGGTCGCAATCACAATCCTCTTGGGTTCAGCATTTGGATGGCGGGGGGCGGAATTCAAGGTGGAAGAACGATTGGCTCGACGGACGATTTCGGATTATTTGCACTGGAGAGCCCGTATAGTGTTCGCGACCTGCATTCAACTATATTGCATGCGTTCGGTCTCGGCTCCAACGAATTGTTCTTTACCAATAGCGGCCGCCAGGAGCGGCTAATCGGCGTCGCCGACAGTGCCAAATTGATCAACGGATTGTTTGGTTAGTTCTCACGTAAGACTGGCTGTCCTCAGCCGGACATGCACATCCCCAATACAATGCCGACGTGAGGTTCATGGCGAATCGCTTTCCTGAAAAGTCGCAATCGTCTTTGCAATTCGAAAGCCGATATTGCCATCGCGATAGGATGGACGAAAATTGGAATATTCAGGCGCCCGGAGATCCTCAGAAAACGTGTAAATCGATCCGCCACGTAGTATCCGATCGAGATTGCTTTTCAGCTCGCCCTCGATATCGTTCCCCTTAAATCGCATCTCCACATTTCGCAAATCAAATTCATCAAGACACCATTCCATTACATTCCCGAGTGAATCGAACAATCCTAACTCGTTTGGCTTGAGAGTTCCTGGTATGGACAATATTCGCTCTCGCGAATTGAGTAAGTGCCATGTGTACTGATTCAAAAGTTCATCCGTGTCCCCAAAATAACGACGTGTCGTGGTCCCCGCGCGGCAGACGTATTCCCATTCGGCTTCCGTCGGCAAACGGTAGCCTGTTCGATGAAGGTACCCCGGTGCGAAATGCATCTCGTTGGATGTCGCGTCTGCAACGAAACACCATTGATCTTCAGGAATCTTTTCCTGTTTGCTAAGCCAGTTGCAATATGCCGCCGCTAGATGCCACGAAACCCTGCAGGCTGGATGTTCCAGCGTTGGGCCTAATGATTTGTTATGAAGGTGGTGGAATTCACCGTCAAACTCATGAAACTGGGAAAGTCGGGTCTCTTGCAATGCAATTGCATAGCTTCGAGGGATTGTTTTCAAGTGCCTTTCGTCGTCGCTCCACAGTTCCAGCGAGTTGTCGACAGGATCGATGGTGGCCCCTGCTTTGCGATCAGGGTCTTCGATTGTGGAGCCCGCCATGAAGTGGATAGGCCCTTGAATAATAGCCATGGTATGTCCACTGAAGTTGACAGACCAACCGGCTCGTCGCGCACGCTGATCCTTAAGGCGTTCGCTGATTTCTTTTGCGGTCAAACTTCTAAATTTCCGTAGCAACCATTCGCACGAAGCGTGAATGCCTGGATCCGGATCGAGTTCAAATCGCTCTGCCACCGTGGACCAAAACGAATCGCTAATTGCTTTTTGAGCAACTGCAATCGGGTAATTGCCAATGGTTTGCAGAAGCGCGCGAAGCTGGCTTGTCTCGTCATCCAACAACCATGGATTCGGAACAAGGCTACTGCTTTCAAGGTTCGAAAGAATTTTTTCGACGTGACGCGGTCTATTTTCTATAAGAGAACTGAGTCTCGCCAAGACGAAATTTGGATTACGTTCCAAGAGGGGAATCCATTCGATCATCAGGCAGCGTACCGATGGATTCGCTTGATGAGACAGTAGCGGCCAAACGGAATCGTAGTCACCGAGCTTAAATAGAACCGTCCCTACCAACGCCCTTCGCCGATCATATGCATTTGATTCGGTCCAGGTATCTCCGTGTTCAGTCGAACCGAGAATCTTGCGCATCTCCGTTTGCATTGATTTGGAATCCTTTGGTTTCCCAAAGAGGATCGGAAATACATCGCTCCTTGCATTCCAGCCATACTCTACAAGATCGGCAAGCTCGCCATCGTAAAGCTCAACTGCAAAACTCGCTGCAACCGATGCATCAGGCCCGGCATCGGTTCGCGTATACTCCATTCTCTTGCTCAAGCTTGAACCTAGTTGCTTGCGTAGCGGCGAAAGCGCTAAAGCACTCGCGGAGAGTTGAGTTGGATCTCGCCAAATCTCACTGAGGGTGGATGCTGAGATTCGCTCGTATGCAATTGGTCCTGCCTCGCTAAGATCAAAGCCCACACTGTCTGCAATTGCCACGAATCTTGCATAGGCAACATCCTCCCAATCATCCAGCTTTGTTAGATCGACACCTGCGATCCAATTTCGAACCGATTCCCGATGCGGCACTAGCTGCTCGCGAATCCAAATCCATTCATTCCAGTTGGCTCGTAATCCAGCCTGACAAACCTCGTTCACGACGCTCGCATCGAAGGGCAGTAAACTGATGCCAGCGCGATTGCGTAACATTGAGTCGAGCGGAGCCGATTCGTATTGAGCTACGAGCAGCTTCCTGGTTCTGGGTTCCGATCGGACTTGCTGAATGATTCTCGGCAGTTCAACAACACTTGCAACATTGAGTTTCTCAAGAAGCGAAGCCGCGTTTTCCGCGGCAGCAACTTCCTTTTCGCGTGCTCGAATGAAAAGCCAGCCTGCAATTGCGCCTACACAAATCAGAACGAGCCCCATGATATTCAAGACCTGAGATGGATGTTTCCTGGACCATCGAATGCCACGTTCAAGGGAACTGATGGGACGGGCCGAGATAGGATTCCCAGAAAGAAAACAATCGAGATCTTCAGCGAGAGCTTTTGGCGAATCGTAACGGGCTGCTACCGATTTTTCGAGACACTTATGAGTGATTGTCTCGAGATCTCGAGGGATAGCCGAGTTCAATTGCCTCAATAAAACCGGTTCGCTGTCGATCACTTGCCGCAGCGTTTCAAGGTGGCTGGCGGATTGGAATGGTGG
>JANLUJ010000019.1:0-2241 GCA_031363425.1 Pirellula sp. | reverse complement strand
ATTGGCTGCGTTTACCAATTTATTAGGGGCTCTGTGGGGCACGGCTGTTGCAAAAACAATTGCATCGGGCCTTGTCGATACCAGCGTGGTTACTCAAGAAGTCATCTTATGCGCATTGGTTGGTGCTATTTTTTGGAACTTGGTAACTTGGTACTGGGGACTTCCAAGCAGTTCAAGTCACGCCTTGGTTGGCGGTTTAGTGGGTGCAGCGGTAGGGGCAGCTGGTCGATGGAACGTCGTCATCTGGTCCGTGCCGAACAAGGAGCATTGGTATCAAGGCAAGGGGCTGCTCTGGAAAGTCGTGGTGCCTATGATTGGCTCGCCATTTGCCGGCTTCGCGCTGGGTATGATACTCATGACAGTCCTTTACTTTGCCCTTCGGCGTTGGAAGCCTCGTTGGGTGAACGCAATCTTTGGAAAAATGCAAATCGTGAGCGCTGCCGGTATGGGGTTTATGCACGGAACCAACGATGCGCAAAAAACAATGGGTATTATTGCGTTGGCTTTGGCTTCTGGAACTGCCGACGGTCGACTTGGAAATCTGCCCGATTGGATGTCGTTTCTGAAACTCGAAATCATCGCGGGGAAGGATTTAGATATTCCGACTTGGATCAAAATCACTTGTGCTCTGGTGATGGCAAGTGGAACTGCAGCAGGGGGATGGCGAATCATCAAGACCCTTGGGCACAAGATGGTGAAATTGCACGCTGTGAATGGATTTGCCGCTGAAACTACTTCCGCCACCATAATCGGCTTAGCCACGCATTACGGCATACCTGTTTCGACGACGCACAACATTTCCGCTGCAATCATGGGGGTCGGTGCGGCCAAGAGTTTCGGCGCTCTGAAATGGACAGTCGTGGAACGCATGGCTTGGGCTTGGCTGTTCACTATCCCTGTTTCCGCCTGTGTTGCTTTTCTATGTGTGAGGTTACTAAGGGCCGTCGGAATCATCTAGAATCGTGGGGCCGTACGCCTTTTTTAGCTTGGAAGCAGCTAAGGGTAGGCTTTTCCAAATATCCCTATCGTTTAACGGCAAATAGTTAAAGAACTTTTGCAATTCGCGACTGGAAAAGTTGACATTGGGTAGGCATCTACCGTACCTTAGAAGAGTGTGGGTCGCGCCCACGCGTCCTTTTCTTGAAAACTGCTCCTCTATCCACTACCAACGAGGTGGCCTCATGCGCCGACGAACATTGACTAGTCTGCTCGTTCAATCGGCTTTTTTCGGTGCCGTAACTCTTGTTGCCGGTTCCGGCTTTTACGAGTCGAAATCGTTCGCTCAGGGAGCGGCTCAAGTCGATTTCAAAGTTAAGGAATCCAAACTGCGGATTCTCAGGGACAAGAAAGAGATAACAGACAAAGAAATAACGGAAAAGCAGAACGAAAAGAACAAAGCCAAGGGTGGCAAAGGGGAGAAGTTGGATCTGGCTCCGCTTGAGTCTTATTATCGCGACCATCTGATTGCGGAATTGACCCAGCCCTCTCCTGAGGGAATGAACTCAGCTCGCAGGGAAATGATGGAAGACATCGATGCGATCGAAAAGATCAAAGAGCTCAGCGCCAAGTTCAATGCTTATTTTATTCCGCTCATGCGAGATTTGGTTTTCAAGGACAAAGACGGAAAAGCCTTTTCTCCTCAAACGCGTATCAATGCCGCCATCCTATTGTGCAGGCTAAATTCTGAAGCAAGCAACAGTGGATCAAAGCCCGAGCCAAAGATTCAGGCAAGCCTAAAGGAGCTTCTCGAGCAAAAGGACAATGACGGCCTGATTAGTGTTGGCTTGAGCACGCTTGTTCGTCACCTCAAAGGGGGCGTGGTTGCAGAACCAGCCCGCGTTGGATTTGTTCAATTATTGCAATCGCAACTGACGGATCCGCAACCGCTAACACGGAACTCCGAATCACACTACTACTTGACCGAACAAGTAATCGAATGCTTGACAGAAATTGCTAAGCTCGATCCAGAAAAGGGTGCAGGCAAGGCGGCAGCAACTGCATTGACTCCGGCGTTGGTCAAGATTATCGACGCACAGGAATCGGAATGGCTAGTAGAAAGTGCATTGGCCAGTTTTGGCAACATAAAGGGGGTCAATCTAACGCCAGAAGATGGGCTTACCCTTGAAAAAGCCATTGCGAAATTTACAAAGAAGTCTCTTACGGATTGGCGAAAGCGAATCACCAGTTCGTCCGGTTCGACCGCCGGCGGATATGGAATGGGTAGTTATGGAGGCGGTGGCG
>JANLUJ010000017.1:0-2598 GCA_031363425.1 Pirellula sp. | reverse complement strand
CGTCTCATTTGTGGCCTGAATCGACCTTTGAGATGAAGACATAATCATTGATGTCTGTTCAAAGGACTGCACTGGAGGTGCCGCAATTCCGATAGAAGAGACTCGTGGCAACGCGGCTCCGGATCCAGTCGCAGGAATCGTGATGTTCCTTAATGCCAAACCGCCGATAATCCCCAGACGAATGACAATGAAGTCGCTGTTCAAAATAAAGCCGTTCTTGTCGACGTCTCGAATACTGGACACCGAGCCCACACCACCGACAGGCAACGCAGCCGTCAAGTCCGCGTTTTGAACAAAGTAGTTTCCGCCTAGCAAGGTACCGTTGATCTCACCTTGCAAATTGCCAAGATAGAATTCTTGGGTGGTTGGGACACCGAACGCAGCGTTTGCCAAGACTCTTACCTGCAACCAGCGATTCTGAATCGCGTTGTCAGGCCATTCGAATCGAACGCGGGCTGGAGTGTTCGCGGTTGCTGCGGTAACAACAATGGCGGTCGGCACAGGTGCTGCTACCCAACCACTTGGCGGATTCGACGCTTCATCAAACGCTCCTTGTGGACTCATTCTGAATCCAAGATCTGCTACCGTCAGACTGGTTGCCGTGAGTCCGGGTACATCGATCACCAAACCATTGATCCCGCGAGTGTAGTTGCTCACGTTTTCAAAGCTCAGCGTCTGGGCTACAGTACCAGCTTTGGCCACACGTTTCGATGGATCAAACCCTCCTTCAATGTTGGTGCCGCCCGCTGTGTAAAACGAGCCCTTGTAGTATGGAGCGTTGCTTACCGTTGGTGGCGATGTATCTGCAACAGCCACTTTAAGCGTGGCTGCACCTTGAACATAGACATTGAACGTATCGGTGCCGATGATTTGGTCGGAAGCTTGTGTCCAACCGATGCCTATGTTAACGACATCGCCCGCGTTGCGCCGTACGACGAGTGTATTGGATTCGTCGGACAGATTGAGCACTTCGCGTTGATTCAGCGTCAAGGTATTGTTGCCGCTGCCGGTGATGTCGATCGACTCGATCCCAAGCAAACGGTTGTCAGCCAGTGTGGTAAGATTGAGCGACAAGCCGCTGCCATCTAGACGAAGCGTATCGCTACCGGTGCCGCCGATGATCCGTTTGAAGGTCAAGTCGCTTACAGCCAAGATATCGTTGCCTTGACCACCCATGAGCACATCTGCTCCGCCATTTCCGATCAGTGTGTCGCTACCTCGGCCGCCGTTCATTACGTTGGCTGCTGCAGTCCCCGTTAGAGTGTCCGCGTTCGCAGTTCCCAAGTGAGTGACCGACGACGTGAAGTCGTTGCCGCCGAAGATCAAGTAGCTCTCTCCCGCATCAAGTTTGCTGTTACCGAATGCGTCGCCTCTTAGTGCTCCGATTAGCACGTCGTCGAAGCCGTCCCCGTTCACGTCCCCCGGGATGCTCGCCGATCGGCCGCTGTAGTCACGCGCGTCCGCACCGAAGATTGTAATTCCAGCGATTCCCAGGCTGTCTAGATCGATCGCCGTGGGTAGCGAGGTGCCTCCAAAGATGACGTAACTCTCACCTGCATTATACTTGCTGTTGCCCGACGCATCGCCTCGGTATGCTCCAATGAGCAGGTCGTCGAAGCCGTCGCCGTTTACGTCTCCGGCGCTGCTAACGGGTACGCCGCTGTTGTCACCCGCGTCCGCGCCGAATAAAGTGATCCCGCCGGTGCTCAGGTTGGCCAGATCGATCGTCGCGGGTAGCGACGCGCCGCCAAAGATTACGTAACTCTCTCCAGCGCTTGATTTGAGGTTGCCCAACGCGTCGGCTCCGGTTGCCCCGATGAGCAAGTCGCCAAAGCCGTCCCCATTCACGTCACCCGCGCCGCTCACCGAAGAGCCGCTTCCGTCGCCCGTGTCCGCACCGAAGATGGTGACTCCGGCTGAGCCAAGGCTGGCCAGATCTATCATTGTTGGCAAAGAAGCGCCGCCAAAGACTACGTAGCTTTCTCCTGCATTCGATTTGAGGTTTCCCGCCCCTTCTGCATGATTAGCTCCGATGATCAAGTCGCCAAAGCCGTCCCCGTTAACATCACCCGCGCTGCTCACGGATCCGCCACTGTAGTCGCCTGTGTCCGCACCGAAGATGGTGACTCCGGCTGAGCCAAGGCTGGCCAGATCGATCATTGTTGGCAAAGAAGCGTTGCCGAAGATTACGTAACTCTCTCCAGCGCTTGATTTGAGGTTGCCCAACGCGTCGGCTTCGAATGCCCCGACGATCATATCGTCGAAGCCGTCCCCGTTCACGTCTCCCGCACTTTTCACCGAAAAGCCGCTATAGTCCTTCGTATCCACTCCAAAAATTGTAATTCCTGATGCTCCACCTGCCGTTCCTAAGGTGGCAAGATCGATCGTCGTGGGTAATGACGCGCTACCGAAGATTACATAGCTCCTACCAGCAGCGGAGTTTAGATTGCCAAACGAAGCGGCCCCAGACGCTCCGATGAGCAGGTCGTCGAAGCCATCTCCGTTAACGTCTCCCGCGCTGCTCACCGAAAAGCCGCTGTAGTCATTCTTGTCCGCACCGAAGATGGTGACTCCGGCTGAGCCAAGGCTGGCCAGATC
>JANLUJ010000008.1:0-2516 GCA_031363425.1 Pirellula sp. | reverse complement strand
GGAAGAGAAGTCAAACCGTGAATGAGCTGCCAAAAGACAAACTAGATAACGCGACGTGCAAGCTTGGAAATGCCTCCGACGAGCACGGCGAAGGGCAAGGCACTAGCGATTTTGTGTTGTCGATGTTGCTAAATGATTTCCTTAGCGAAAATCACCCGCCGGATTTTAGGCCAAGGATTCTATCGAAGTTGACAAATGTCGTGCCCGGCAGTGCGCCATCGGCACTCACAGAAGCAGAATTCGATCAGGCAGTTCAAGTTGCAACGCGTGAGATCAACGAAGGATATGGAGTTGTCATTCCGCCACCTGTAGCCACTGTTCCAACAGTTGACCGAGAACTAGCGCTATGGATTCGCCGCGGTCTGATCTTAACTGCAGCACTAGCGGCGGCAGTGATAGGAGCAATTTTCCTTCCGAATGTCTTGAGGTCATGGAATGGAACTCAGACGGGAACCAGCATTGCCAAAGACGCAATCCAACCAAACTCCAATTCGAACATCTCCCTGGATTCGTCCGACAAGAACAACAAGTCGCTTGACTCGGGATTGCTCGCCACTTCAACCGATGATGCGGAGAAAGAATCCATTGCCCAAAAATCGGTGAAACGCAAGAGCCAAACCTTGCCGTCGTCCACTCCGCAGGTTTCGCAAACAAGCGTTGCTTCGAATGCCATGAAGGACGGCGAGATTGTTAGTGTTATCGACAATCAGTTGAGCTTCCTTTGGCAGCGAGTTGGGATGACTGCAGCTTCCGAAATTCAAACAGAGGTATGGCTCGATCGAGTTGCTGTCGCGGTACTTGGTCGACAGGCAACCTCAGCGGAGAAGGAGGCTTTCCGTTCGAACAAGAGCGAAAGAAAAAATGCGAATTACGTGGACGGCCTGCTGTCGAGCGGTGAGTTTTCACGTTCTTGGTCGAGACGATTGGCAGAGCACTACCTAGGAAAACGACTTCGATCGACCCGCGATCAATCGGCGATGGAGCGTGCATTCGTCGAGTGGCTCGAAGAGTCGGTTTCACAAAGAGCCTTTGTGGGTAATCTGGAACGCCAGATGATCGCAGGGCCTGAGAATCGTTCCGATGGTACTAGCGTTCGAACGGATGCCGCGGCCTATTGGATAGCTGAGACCATGGAACGCGCCGCCGCCGCCGTGCAACGTGAATCGATGGAGGCAGTTTCGCTCCTCAAGAAACGCGAACCTAGGGAGGAATCGTTGATTGGAGTTTCTAGACAATTGATGAGGCTAAGCGGCAACCCGTCTTTGGTCTGTTCCCAGTGTCATACGGATGAAACTGGCAGTTCGGATTTGCGTGGATATATAGCAATGTCCAAGGCAAAGGGCTCGGTCGGTTCGAACGCGTTTTGGAGGGTGCCTGCCAGCCTTTCAGGCTTGACACTTAGCTATCAGGATTCGAAACGGTCTTTGCGGCAGGAAGTAGCCAAGGATTATTATTATGAAGACTCCGATGGCAGAATGAAGCTCGCCAACTCGGGTCCTCCATCCCTGACGAAAGCGACGGGTGAAAACAACTCGTTGGGGGAGTGGTTTGGTGTTTCGAGCGAACCCCGTCGAGCCATTGTGGACTTGGTTTGGGAAAAGGTATTCGAGCAACCATTGGTGCCAGCGATTGGTCTTTCGGATGCAGAGGGGTTGAGTGAGCGAGCCGATCTTCGAGATCTGCTTGCGAGCCAAATGCAAGCCCGCAAAGCAGACCTAGGAACGCTTGTCCGTTGGGTAGTGTTGTCCAAAGCACTACGGTTGGAAGGACCAAAGACGGATACTCCTTGGTATCTCAAATCGACCGAGTCGCAGATCGCGGCCGCGCAGAAACAGATGCGGATTTTTGCTGGCTACCCACGGATAGACTCGGCCAGTGTGGAATCAGGGAAACTGCCAACCGGAAGGGTATTGTCATGGATAGATCAGAAACGCTCCTTTCAAAAGTCGGATGCAACTTTGGCACAAGGTGCAAACGCGTCAGGACAGGGTAAGAACTCAAAGCAACTCAAGCTCGATTACAGCGAAGATCAAGTTCGATACTTGATCTCCGTCGAAGAACCGTACATTCAAGTCAAAGCCGCGGCGGATCGGTGGGCAAACAGCTCCATGTCATGGCCAATGATTCTAGAGCATGCTTACTTGGCAACGGATGCGAGATTCCCGACGCGAGCGGAACGCGATGAGGCGGACAATCTACTCGAAGCTTCTGGCAAGGATCGAATGCGGACGCTGGTCATGTTGGTAAACGCCAGGCTTGGCAGTTGGTAAAACTAGAGCGGAATAATTATCCCGATTGTCCCCGTAAATCGATCTCCATTTTCCCGAGTCTCATTTACAGTCACGACGACGTCGACGGATGGCCCTTTCTCAATAGGTGCCAGGCACCTATTGACTTGGAGCCTGCTGCTTGATACCCTGCTTTGAAAGGAGATTTTCTATGCCTAGATTGCCACGAGCTGAACAGTTTGACCCGAACTCCGTGTGTATCGTCCATTTGGTCCAGCGATGTATTCG
>JANLUJ010000574.1:0-1434 GCA_031363425.1 Pirellula sp. | reverse complement strand
CAGGCTCTGCCTGGGAACGCTCTGCTCCCGAGGCTCTGCCCTCGTCACTGGCGAGGAAAAAAACCTTGGATCTGGCACTTGCTCGTGTGTCCTGGAATTAGTCAAAATCTACAATATTGCCAAAGGATTTCGAGGTTGCTCGAGAGTGCCGCGAGTCACTCCAACCCGGTTCTCGGCTCGTAGTGACCTCCACACTGCTGGTCCATCGATTTTCCCCGCTAGCAAGTCGGTGTAAAGTCCTAATAACCGAATCGTTTCCATTGCGGGAGCATCCCGAAGCAATTCGATGCGAAAATGTTGAACGCCCATGCGTATCAACTTCGGGGCCGCCTCGGCTCCGCTTTGAGCATGTCCATTGTAGAGTGTATTTCTGCAGCCGATATCCGCATGCAGTACATGCTCGACCCCCAATCGGTCCCTCAGCTTGACCTCGTGCCGATCGCATGGGCGGCCGCAATTCGATTTGTTTGTTCCTGGTGACATTACCGTGCAGAAAACGCAATGCTCCATATGGAACATGGGCATATGCTGGTGAATAACGACTTCTATCCACGGCTTCGGTAACCCCTGAACGAGCTCAGATAGCTGGTCGCGATTCAAATCATAGGAGGCTGTGATGCGTTTGAGTCCCCTCGACATCAACCACTCCGCGGTCAACGGATTCGTTACGTTAAGTGAGAAGTCTCCGATGGCATGGACTTCATTTTCTCTTGCAAAATCCAATGCGGCCAGGTTGCGTACCAGCCAGCCATCCGCCCCGTGCTTAGCCAACGCCTTGAACAACCCATTCTCGCCCGGTTTTTGAATTCGTAGCGTTGCGATATAGATGACTGCTCCGTTGCTATGCGCCGCAGTCACCGCGTCGCGGTATTCACGAATATCCTGAAACTCAACGTAAATCCTTTTTTGACCGTGATCGAGTACTTGCCTCAATTGTTGCATCGATCGAACCAAAACATGCAATTGATACTCTTGGCCCGGAATAACTGGTGCATGCTCCAGACTTGACAGCATGCGATTCGAAGTTCCCGGATTCGAAATGGTCCGAGTCGGAACTTGAGTACGAACGCGATCTAAGTCGAGGACCATGTTTCTACGCAACTCACCCAAAATGCTCAGCGGGACCATTGGGTTACCACTGATAGTCGCTTGCAATGAATGCAGTTCGTAAGGCGTATTGCCTAACCGCGACATTTGCTGCCGAAGATCTTGTTCCGTCGTCGCATGCTTTCTAGCTTCGGCCGGAACGTGATCCGACTTGAGTAGGATGGTGCCCTCGCGATTTGAACCGTTGGAACATTTCACTTCCGCTTCGATAGGAACCCCAACTCGAATGCGAAAGTTCATTTCGATTGGAATTTTCTTAACGAACTGCTCCGAAGCAAAACTAGCACGCAAACGTCTGCTCAATTGCGGCGAATCCGTTTGCCAAAT
>JANLUJ010001342.1:0-10343 GCA_031363425.1 Pirellula sp. | reverse complement strand
TGAAGTATCCGTTTTCTCTCGCCGCAATTCCCTGGCAAAAAACGATGCGTTTTCCGGCTAAATGAAGCGACGAAATCGTTATTGGATATTCAACATTTCGACGATCGAAAACGATGTCTCTCTCGCAGTTGAGGTTGAACTGGCTGAACGCATTTAACCCTTCAAAGAAACGCTGGGTTGCAGATAAATATGCAGCAGTATCGATTCTTGCAGCGGGTTCCATACTAGACACTCCAAACGGTGCCTTCCAACCAATTGTTCGAGGATGCAAAACCGAATTCGCGCGAATCGAGACGTTATCCGTAGAGGGCCTCGGTTCGATCCACTTGTTCTCGAATAATGCCCTTTCCTTTTCGCTTTTAAAAACGCGTAGGGCTGGCTCGACGTGCCAGATAGAAGCTGCTGTAGCATGCTCGACTTGAGTGTAAAAATGGTCCGCAACTGAATAGAATTCATTCCATCGCCAGCTGGCAGCGGCGCGAGAACCGGTAATGGGAGTCACCAAGCCAGCAGCCACCCTCGAGGAAGTCTGAACATCGAGCCGATCGATGAGTGCAACGGACCATCCTCGCCAATACGCTTGCCAAGCCATGGCTGATCCAGCCAAGCCCGCGCCCAGAACAATCAAATCAACGCTTCTAATACGTGACTTCCTCACTCTTTCCACGTGCTCGCAGATTCAAGATCTCCACGCCGAGCGCAAACAACATTGCAAAATAGACATAACCCTTGCTTACATGTGTTCCGCAACCATCTGCTACAAGCATGGCGCCTATCATGACCAAAAACGCAACGGCAAGCATCTTGACGGTTGGGTTCTGCTCGACAAAAACGGCTACTTTGGTCGAAAACAACATCATGATGATTACGGATACGATGACAGCCGTTATCATGACCCAAAGTTGGTCGGCCATGCCAACTGCTGTGATCACTGAATCCAACGAAAACACAATGTCCAACACCATCACTTGAACAAGCACGGATGCATAGCTTGGCGGAGATTTTATTGAATGCTCCGAAAGCTGCCCGTCGACCAGGTGATGAATTTCTTTAACACTTTTCCAAAGCAAAAACAATCCGCCAGCAATCAAAATCAGGTCTTTGATCGAAACGCTATTAATCTCTGGATGGTCTGCTAGCCACTCTAGTGCGGCCGGGCCTAACGGAATAATATCCAATGAAAAAATCGGATCCTTCAATTTCATGATCAAGAATAAAGTGGCGAGCAACGCGATCCGCATTCCCATCGCCAAGGCGAGCCCGAAAAGCCGAGCAGATTTTTGTTGTTCTTTCGGCAATTTGCTAGACAAGACGGACAGGAAAACCAAATTGTCGATGCCGAGCACGATCTCCATAGCGCATAAAGCGATCAGGGCAATCAAATTGCCGCTCAAACTACCGTCCGACGAAGTTGTAGAGGCAAACAGGCAAAAATCAAAGTCGGATGGAAAAATCGGTAGCATCATAGGACTAAAGATAGGGAATTCCCCTCCGAAAGAGAAGCCGCCTTTGCTTGTTGTGTCCTAGCCGGGATATTATAGGAATATTGTCGCAACCGCTTTTTCCATTGCCTAGGTTCGGTGCCACCCGTGGACCCTTTTCGACTCGCTTGCCCCCATTGCTCAAGCAAAATCATCGTTCGCCACGAGCCAATGCTCGGACAGACGTTGCCTTGTCCAAAATGCAAAGGGCCGATCGCAGTCCCAACGATCCCCCCTGCCAACAAGACGGCGATTAGGCCCGCACCGACCGCAGCGCCACGACCAAGTTCACCCATCGTTGACTCAACTGCGATGACTAAGGTAGGGGACTTCGACTGGAATGAATTATTGGCAAACGAGGATGTCTCCTCACGTTCCGAACACCAAGGTGATTCAGGCTTGCGATTCAAATCCGCCAACGAGCCGGACTTCATCCCCATTCCATCAACCTTAAACCCTATCACTCCAATGGTCGCTTCGGCTGCAGATGCGCCGATTCACCGTCAAGCTTGGCAAAGCAACGCTTTGGCCAAGCGCAGGCAATGGCTAACGCTCGCCACCATCGCGATTTCCGGCTCTCTTTGCGCGATTGGGGGCTTTGTGGTGTTTCTACAAATGGTTGGCGGCAAGAGCAAACCAATGGCAGAAATCCTAACCGTACCAAGCTCACTGCCTGCCATCGAAAAGCCAGACACTAATGAGACAAAGGCAATTGTTTCGAATTCTTCTTCCGAAGCTACTCCAGCGACTCAGGACGATAGTCATCCTCTCACTGAAATGTCCAAAGAAAAAACGCTACCAGCCTCAGCTGCCCCCATGCTTCAAAATTTAGACTCCGCCTCAAGCAGCAAACCTTTGGTAGCAGGAGCGCCGCTGGATGACGATTCACAACTTTCTGCATTCGACAGTCCACTTCCTTGGATTCTAGGCGGGAACAATACCTTGGGCGAGATTTTGACCACGAACAATGACTCGACCGAGTTGATCATCGAAGAGGCTGATGTCTACCAGGAAATGGAAATCCACCCCAAACCGCAACCGATTCCAAGTTGGGACAAAAGCGACAAAATGGTTTTGGCCGCGGTCAAGGATAGTAACACTAGTTTTCTCCGGTGTATCGATTTGTTCGGAAGGTTGACCGGAATTGGAATCACTGTCGATTGGCAGTCTTGCCGAGTTGCGGGTATCGACATTACGCAGAAGATTGAAATCGACGCGGAAAACAAATCTGTCGCAACCATAGTGGAAGAAATCGTCCAAAGCAAAGGATTGGAATGGACATTGAGTGATCTTCGATTGCCAGTTATTTCCGCTCCAAAAAAGAGGATGGATTTAAAGATGCAAATCGATTGGTCCGTCGTAGGTCTTTTCCCAGAGGGGGCTGAACAAACAGGTTGCGATACTCTGATTAAGTTGTGGGGGTGCGATGATGTGTGCCGTTTTGCCGAAGGACAGTTGAATTGGACGGAACAAGCCACTGCGATTGAAAAAGCAAACATGCAAGCCTCACTTGCCGAACTAGCAAGTGTCCGAAAATTGGATGATGTCAATCCTTGGAAAAAAACACCCGAGGCATGGCGGATCTTTTCTACAAGTCAATGGAACAAGAGTGCGTCTGCGTTCGAGCGTCGAATACGCCCGACCGTTTATGCACCCGAAAAAAGGCCGATCCCGGATCTTCTAATGACCGCTGCGGCTGAGACCAATTTGAATCTCGTAATCGATTGGCAAAATGCGTGGAGACATGGCTTAACCCCAAATGAGTTAGCCGCGATTGTCTTGGCCGGCAGAACGTTTCCTCAGGTTGCGAAGCGATTTCTGACCGATTTCGCCCTTGAGCTTGTCCCAATCGGCGATGACACGGTTTGGCTAACAACCCGCGAAGTTCGTCGAAAGCTTGTTCGCGTGGTACCAGTTCGGTTACCAAAGAACTTCAAAGTCGACGATCTCAGACAGTCTTTACGCCTCCTCGGTCCAGTTGTCGATGAACTCTCGAAGTTCAAAGTTGTGCCAATTCCCGGGACCGAAGATCTCTTCTTTGCCAGAATCTGCTGTCCAAATGTAAGTCAATTGAGCGATCCCGACGTAATGCTAGGTCTGGGATGGCCCGACCGACGCTAGCCAAAGTCTTTGTTGAATAGTCACGTGACCATCAAGTTATTATCACTGAACCCCGATACGTTGCATTGCGAAATCATCCTAGAGGACCTAGTCGACTGTCGGTTGCTAGCGGAGCAAGTAGCGAGTCAAGTAACCGTTCCTCTAGCCATCGCTTTGTCAGGTACACTTGGGGCGGGAAAAACCCAGTGGACTCGATTTTTCGCCATTTCAATAGGTGCTCGTCCGGAAGATGTCAGTAGTCCAACGTTTATGTTGGTTCACGAGTACGATAGCCAGCCCCCAATCTTCCATCTGGACGCGTATCGAATTGGTGACGAAGACGAAATGCTAGAGCTAGGCATTGAGGAGATGTTCGATGCCGACGCGGTTACGATTGTCGAATGGGCGGATAGATTCCCAAGCCTGCTACCTCGCAATACTTTGCAAGTCCACATGGAGCTTGGCGAGCAGCCCACAAATCGCCATGTGCAACTTAAACCCAATGGCGAGCGAGCGATGGCAATTCTTCGAAATTTAGTCTCACTGTGGAGAAAGGTATAAGCTATAAGCTATAAGCTATAAGCGAAATTTGCCATCTGTTTTTTGCTATTGATCAAATGGCTTACACCTTGCACCTTACTCTTTACTCCTTACACCTTACTCAAAAACATGTCGCAATTGGTTCATGAGTCATCCAAGCGGATCATCGCCAACATCGAAAAGGCAATTGTCGGCAAACGAAAGCAGTTGGTCTTGTCTTTGGTGTCATGGTTCTCCGGCGGACACATCTTGCTGGAAGATGTTCCAGGGGTGGCAAAGACCATGCTCGCTCGAGCCTTGGCCGCAAGCGTTGGCTGTACCTTCAAACGCGTACAGTGCACCCCTGACTTGCTGCCGAGCGACATCACAGGTGCTGCCATATTCAATCAGAAGACGAGCGAATTCGAATTTCGGCCTGGCCCTTTGTTCACCAACATCCTGCTGGCCGACGAGATCAATCGCACGACTCCGCGGGCTCAATCAGCTTTGCTGGAAGCCATGGCGGAATCGTGTGCTACCATCGATGGAGTCACACACAAACTGCCGAACCCATTCCTTGTTATTGCTACGCAAAACCCAATCGATCATGAAGGGACTTTCCCGTTGCCAGAGGCGCAGCTTGATCGCTTCTTTATGAAGTTCTCGTTGGGATATCCATCGATGGAAGAGGAATTGCGTATGATGCAAATGCTCGAACGCGAACACCCGATTCATTCGTTGACGAGCGTCGTTTCGGCAGAAGAGATTGTTCAAGTTCAGCAGCTGGTCAAGCAAGTGTATGTCGACCCGAAAGTTCGACACTATATGCTACAAATCGTACATGAGACACGTTCGCATTCCGATTTAGCTCTGGGGGGAGGACCAAGAGCCACAATCGCAATTTTTCGCGCTTCTCAGGCGATGGCTGCGATTCGTGGACGAAACTATGTGCAACCCGATGATGTAAAAAAAACGATTGCACCCGTGATGGCGCATCGCTTGATATTGCGACCCGAAAGCCGATTGCGTCGCATGACAAGCGAGCAAATACTGGATAGTATCGTTGCAGAGATTGCGGTTCCAACACTCGAGGAACAAAAAGCATAATCGTTTATCGTAGGTCCGCATCTCCGAGGCGGACGAGCTATTACACCGCTCCGAGGCGGACGTCTTCGTCTCGGAGATACGAAGCTACAAAAGATCACAACCTCTCCGAGGCGGACCCGCAGTCGGAGACTGAACAGTCACTATGCCACTGTACAGCCTTCGATTCGGGGGAAAACGAATTACGCATGTGAGATGACTGCGAGGTCGGCTGCCCAGGCTTCGATGAGTGACGCTGGGCTCACCATTCGGTCCAAATGCTCCCTAGCCTCTAAGCATCGCTTGATGGCAGCAACAAATACATCGGAATGCAATGACATCAGGTGGCCAAAACGCACGAAGTTAGCCGCGTTGTCCGATTGAGCCGATTGAGGTCTTAACCGAGATTGCAATCCAGATCGGTAAAACTGCAACGCGAAATCCAAGATGACCTTGAGCCGTTCTCGCCTCGGTTGCGAGTCCACTCCAACCGACTCCATATTGCCCTGAACCGCTTTGGCGAGCTTGGTGAAGTCTAGTGGTCGCTGAACAAGCTGGTGAAATAATTCTAATCGAAACGAATTGAGTTCATCGTTTGTCCAGTTTGCGACAGTAGCTATGGAACCGCCGGCTTGAGCGGCCAAATTCATTGCGATACTTGGATCCTCTGCTAATCCCATTCGTAAAATCAGTTGGGCCAAGAAATCGACGCTCAAAGGCTGGAAGCGAGCCATTTGGCATCGAGAACGTATCGTCGGAAGCTGCCGTTGGACACTGGTACTAATCAGAAAGATGAGAGAACCCGGCGGAGGTTCCTCCAGGGTCTTGAGCAAACTATTAGCTCCTTCCTCTGCGATCGTGTCTGCGTCGTCCACGATGGCGATCTTGCGCCTTCCGGAGTAGGGTTTCATACGAAGTTCGTAGCACAACCCTTCGCGCATCCGCCTTTCCCCTTCGCCCACTAATTGTTCTAGAACCAAGCCGGTCTTGTCCGGACGTCTAGCGATTTCAATGAGGTCGGGATGCGTACTGGCTTCGATTTGCGTGCAAGCCTCGCATCGTCCGCAGGGAGCGAATGCCGACGGCTCAGAACCTGTACACAGCATGGTCTTCGCAATCAACCTCGCAAATGTCCTCTTGCCGATTCCATCTGGGCCAACCATTAGGAACGTGCTCGCTAGTCGATTATTTTGAATTGCGTTCCGAAACCAACTTCGCTGGCGTTGGTGACCTAGGTAACTATTCCAATCCATCGCTCTGTCTACTTGTTGTTCGCTCTTGGATCGTAAATGGGCGGCAACTTGAGCCTTAATCCCTGAACCGTCAACCAACCAATGAAGCCTTCCTGCGATTTTTTTCGACGGCCTTCCACTTCCGTCAGTTTAATAATTCCAGGCTTTTCAAAATCCGAAGTGTTTCTCTGCACCTCATCGAGAGATTGCCGGATCCGATTCTCGATTAGCTGCGACACGATCGATTGCCGATCAAACTGGCTCGAAGCCCTAAACTCTCTTTGAAAATTCATCCAGTCTTGTTTGACCGGATCGGCTACCGATACATTGTCAAAGAAATCGTTCAATCGATCATATCGCAGTCCGAGTTCTTGAGAAGCAGTCGGCCAAAGCGATCTGGATTCTTCGAGTTGCGCCATGATGGATTGAAAGCGTGCAGCAACTGCAAACATGAGTAAGCCCAGGACCGCAAGCGCAAGAACGAATGGGACAACAAACAGTCGGCCAGAAAGGCTACCAGGAAGTTTCTTATCTTTCGAAATCAGATCGGCAGTCACTTGGTTGCCTTGCCAGTCGGGGAAATGTTTAGACTAGCGTGGGAGTAACGTAAACTTTTGTGCCACTGCTGGCTCGCAAGCAGTGTGTGCACCGCGAACAGTGGCACAATCAAATCAAGGCTTTCATGCGGAAGACGTCGGACTACGGTGGATTCCGCCATGCCACATTTCTATGCAGTAGCTGACTTACCACCGTGGATTTCGTATTTCTCGAGCCTCGACATTTCCTCAACAACGCTGCTCCCGTCTGGAGTTGCGTCCAACTTGGTATCGAACCAAGCTTCATCGAATTTGATCCAACCGGCTTCGCCGCGGGCACCTCTTTTCATGGCGACGTTCGTGGTCAAGGCGATGACCGCATCAGCCATTGCAACTTCAGGATAGCATTTGGGACGATTGGCAGGGTCAGGATTGCGAATGCAAAAAGCCCAGTGTTCAATTTCTTCCGTGTAACCCTTGCTCGGAGCTCCGCCGCCCAATGCGGCTTTTGCAATCGGGGCAGAAGCACCGCCGCTGGAAGTCGTATCGAGAGCGTAGCCGCCCTTATTCGATTTCACGCTGGCGGATGCCGATGTATCTGATCCAGCGTACAACATGACCTCCTTCTCTTGGTCGATGATCATCGTCCCCTTGGTGCCCAAAACGACTTCGCCATAGCCACCAAAACCATTGCCGTTGATCGACGAATAATTGACCACGATTTTCTTGTTCGGGTCTTCGTTGTAGGATGGAATCTTCTTGACGTTTGGAATCTTGTAACCGGCGTCGAACGATTCGCTATAGTCCGGGCCAGGGAACTCGAATGAACAGTAGACGTGATCTTCTGCATCGCGGTCTGCCGGGAATATATGTCGACCACCGACGGCATGAACGGTGAGCGGATGCGCCTTCTTCCCGTCGGTTCGCAGAGCGCTGCAGAAAATGGTTGAGGCGTCCAATTGGTGGCTTCCGAGTTCGGCCATTAGACCGCCTCCTGTCCTGTCAAAGGTCCGCCACCGAATCAACTCCTCGATAGCCGATCGCGTATAACTACCCATCTGCTTTTCGACGTATCCGAATCTCGCAGCATCGACAATATCCTTTGTCCACGCAGCCCATTGCGAAACTTTTTTCAAGAGCAAGTCCTTCTCAGACGGACTTGACGCTGCAGCCAAATCCTTTTCGAATTTAGCTAGTTCGGTTTCGATTTTGCCAGGCTTGCCACCTTCAATGCCAGGCATCGGCGGCTGCCACGAATCCTTGCCCGGTAGATTGCCTCGATGCCACTGGGCGCGAATATGATGCAACTGGCCAATCATGCCCCATTTCAACATATGGACCGCGTTATCATAAAGCACGCTGTAATGGCGTTGGTGACCTGTCGCACAATGAATAGGTTTCCCATTCTTATCGCTTTTCATTCCCGCTACTCTTGCCATAACCTTGCACTGCGCAACATTGTGCGCCATTAGTTTCTCCGTCAAAACGTGTAAGCCACGGTTCATCGCTTGCACAGCGATAGGAGCATGCAAGTGCAGTGGCAATGCGATTATCACGCCTTCAATAGAATCGTCGTCAAGCAAAGCCTCTATGCCACCGTTGCTAGCGTCATAGACCTTTACATTCTTCCGAGCCTCGGCTTCGCTCGCGTATTTGTATTGCTTAATCAAACCGGGGCGAGCCGCGTTGGCTGCAGGTGACGACCAGTCGCCATGAAACGCACGATAAATACTGTAAGGTCGAATGTCTGCGATAGCAGTGACCTGGACGTAGTCCGGTGTGCAACCACCAATCAATACATTTCCTTCATCGCCAGTCCCAATGATCCCAATTCGGACTGGATTATTGACCTTCTCATAGCCAAAATACATGGCACCGAGTCCGCCTCCGGAAACGGCACCGGCAGCTACTACACCTTGCATGAACTCGCGACGAGTGAAGCCTACAGCTTCATCAAAATTGTTTTTTCCGGTAGTGCGATCTTCTGGGCTTAGCGGGGTCATTTTGAATACTCCTATCGTGATCGGATAGTTAGGGATTTATTGTGAATGGATTGGGAGGGGAAAGCTACTCGTTTAGCATTAGTGTCGCGCCCGCGGAGACTTCTGGTTTCGATGCCAAAAACTCCAAGGAAAAAAATCTAAACCAGCGTATCGCCCGGCGTCGGAAAACGCCAGAAAGAAGCAAGCAACCATCTCGATTGCTTGATAATAGGTTGGCAACGATCCGTGGCTGCCTGGGAACTGTGTCAACACTACTGAACCAAGGAAGATCCCTGCAGCCAATCCCGCCAGCGGAGTCAGCAGTCCCAGCATCAACAAGATTCCTACGCTCATATCGAATATAGGAAGATACTTGTCGATGAGTTTAACATCGATTGGCGCAGTGCTCGACAGCTTGAAACTGGCATAGATCTTCTTCTTATCGACCGTTGATTGCTGATCCGTGGCCAGAGAATTGATTCGTCTTTCTAGTTCAATGCTAATCTTGTCGATGTCGTTTAGAGCCGGCTTGGGAAGCGATTTCCATTTAGACTCTATATCATCCTTTTGCTTGCGCATCGACGCGACCTTGGATCGCATTTCATCCTTTTCGAGTGAAGCGATACGTGGCATACCGTTCTTGTATTCGTCTATTTCAGCCTTATAGTTGGTATAAGTCTCTACAAGTTCTTTCCGGCACTCTTCGATAATCTTCTTGGACTCGGCCGTTTGTTCCTCCGTGAACTTGTACAACGCGGCTGCCTGTGCGGCGAAATCATCGTACGCCTGTTTAAGGGCACCATGTTTATAGTCGTCCTTCGTTTCAGGCTTTTCCTTGTCCTTGCCAGTGTCCAAACGAATGGAGCCGTCGAAATCTGCAACCATCGACTGGAATGACTTTGCAAATGGACCCTTGGCCGAGGTCAAAAAACCAGTAGACGAAAACCCACCTTCTCGAACCTTAGCTGACCCCTCCATATAGAAGTGAAAGCCAATCACAAAACGGAGAGAAACCAAGGCGATAATGGCAATAAAGCCGAGCCGCGCGTTGCGTAGAAGCATAGGAAAGGATCGTGAGTGGTGGTCAATTTGGTGGGACCGCGGCAATGAAACAATTAATTACCGCTAATTAAATGCCGCCATTCACAGAGTATGTTCCAAATTCTCCCATCAGCCAAGTCTCATTCGTCATTCGGGCGCCGATAGCTGTTCCATAACCCCTCCTCAATCGCTACATTTTTGCAGCCAATGCAGCTTCAAGTCTAATTCTTTGGGGGGGGCTGTATTTCCGGTGTAGCAGGGCACTCGTGCCGTTGTTTTCAGTGTAACACGGCACTCCGTGCCGTAGTTTTCGGCACGGAGTGCCGAGCTACACTTTAAGCCGTAGTTTTCGGCACGGAGTGCCGAGCT
>JANLUJ010001336.1:0-1602 GCA_031363425.1 Pirellula sp. | reverse complement strand
AATAAAGAACGACACCGTATCTCCGAACAACTGGTTGGAAATTCGTTTGGTCGGGAGAACGGCTTGTCGAGACGCAACGGGTTCGCGTGTCCAAATTGTACTTGACGATAAAGTACTAACCGACGAAGTACATAGCGGTCGGGGCTATCAGAGTAGCTATGGACAGCGACTTTCCTTTGGCGTGGGAAAAGCAACAGTGGTGCCGAAAATCAAAATACGTTGGTCGGATGGAAATGTAGAAGAATTGACGAGTATGTCGGTAAATCAATTGTTAACCATAATACAAAAATAAGGGTTGCGATGACGGAAACCATTTTCTCACGAATCGTTCGAAAAGAGATCCCAGTAAAAATCGTTTACGAAGACGATGTCAGTATGGCGTTTCACGACGCCAACGCACAAGCGCCGGTGCACGTCCTAGTGATTCCAAAACGCCAAATCGATTCACTGAATGAAGCGACCGTTGAAGATGCGAACCTGGTAGGGCATTTGCAAATCGTAGTTCAAAAAGTTGCCAGACTTCTCAATGTTCATGAGTCGGGTTACCGAGTCGTTATGAACTGCGGTCGCGATGGTGGACAATCCGTCGGGCATATCCATTATCATTTGCTTGGCGGCCGCCCATTGGATTGGCCACCAGGATAGTTCCATAATGAAGCTAGCGGGAATTGAGACCCTAGCCTTCATGCTGAATCGTAGAGTTTCGAAAACTCTAACGGCCGTATACCGGGCCATCATTTCTCGGGCCGTCATTTCTCGGGCCATCGTTTCTCGGGCCATCGTTTCGCAACGAGAAGTTGCCAGGGCTACGATTTCCTTGGTTTTGCACTGGCGGGCCCCAATTGAATCCTGGCGATTGACTCGGCGTCCATTGGCCTGGCATTTGCTGTCCATTCGTCTGTGGACCTTGCAGTGGTGGGCCAATTAAATGCGGTCCCTGCATAGGTTGCATTCGATTGCTTTGTTGGAAAGCTTGCGCGGGTCGCATGTGATTACGTTCGGCATCTTCACGCAGTAGAGCTTCGATGGACTTCAGTGTACGGTTCGTGTTTCGCAGCAATTCAAGGGTCTCGGCGTGCATAATCGCATCGCGAGGCTCCTCTGCCCGGGCAGTCGGCGCGTAAGTATTGCGGGGCTTCGATTTCCGATTTTTTTTCTCCTTTTTCTTTCGATCGCGATCTTCGTGTTCTTCCTGACGGTCATCATCCAACAGAAAGCTTACGAACTGGCTCGCAGTATTCGGATCGTTTGGAAAGTGAGAAGCTAGCGAATCCTGAGAGAACAAACGGGTGGTAACCAGGCTTGAGAGAAGGAATGCTGCTTTTGGGATGAAAGAAATGCGATTGGTTCGTTGCATGCTAACTTCCTGAGAGTTGGAGGGATATTGGCTCACAACACCATGGTAGTGAATTGGTTCTCGGAACAGCAACTCAAATAACTTGATAGTTCGCTTGACAGCACTTGCCAGTCTCGGGTACACTCATGACCCCAACCAAACGATGGTTTGCAGTTTAAGTCATCTCGCGAGAGAGGCTTGAGCAAGTAAAACGTTGGTAGGTTGAACTGATCTTTGACAATCTGGTGGATGAGTTTTTAAATTGA
>JANLUJ010001326.1:0-7556 GCA_031363425.1 Pirellula sp. | reverse complement strand
GTCCATGCAAACCGGGGATAGTTTTGCGAAGAAGTTTGGCGGCCCATCCGGCAACGACCCAGACTTGTTTGGCGTAACACTAAGGGGCTTTGACAACGCCAACGGTACGGGTAATTCCATCGGTTTGGTCAACGTGAACTTGAGTGACTTCAGGTTCACGAACAACAGCCAAGATTATATTCTTAATCGATGGATCAATGTGGACCTTGCAAACATCGCAAATGCTCGGTCGGTAAGTCTCGATTTCTTTTCGACAGACAGCGGCGCGTTCGGCATCAATACGCCAACTTACTTGGCGCTCGACAATCTACAGTTCACAGCCGTTCCGGAGCCAACTAGCTTGACGCTGTTGTGTGTGCTGGTTACCGCCACTTGGTTACGGTGCCGCACAAAGGGGTTTCTTAGGCGAGCGGCAGGATGAAAACTACCTGCCAGGGGTTCCAATGGGAGAGCGAGGCTCCTGCCGAGCTTGGCATTGGTTCGCCAGGAGCCTCTCCCTCCCGGTATAAACAATGTTGCCGCTCGCCTTAGAGCGAGCCTGTGCCAACCGTCGTCTTCTCCACGCAGTAGCAAGGAAACAGATGCCCCCGAATCCAAGTAGGCAGACGCCTGTTGGCTCAGGAACAGCCGTGAATCTGACGTCGTCGATAAAGACGTGTGAAGACGCGCCTTGAACTGCGCCCGTGACTGCATTGAAGCCCACGAAGAGAGCCGATGCATTAGCCGGTGCGGAAAAGTTTTGAGTGTATTGAACGTAGCCCGCCGACGGGCCGATGTTGATAAACTGTGGTGAGCCTGGCAAGATGCCACCGGTCGAATTCAGAAACGCGATCTGGGCTTGCCCTATGCCACTGACACCATATTCGGCTTGCGCAAAGAAACTGAGAGTGTAATCCGTTCCGGCAAAAATCGTTCCGGCCAATGTTTGTTGTTGAACATTCGTGTTTTGGGCCTGGCTGGTGTTATTGAGGTTTGCAGCGAATAGTCCACTGTGCGGATTCGTCCCGTCCCGCAACGCACCCATGACGTATTGCCATTCTCCGGCCCCGACTGCGTTGCTTTCGAAGCCGCCGTTGGAGACCTGTGCCAAGGTTGGGGCCACCCCCCACGTATTAAAAACCACAACTGAAATTAGGACCAAGAATTTTCGCATAATCGTTCTCGAAAAAAGCCTTTATGCCACTCAAACCTGTAGATAGATTTGTCATTTGCTCAAGTGACGAAAGTAAGGCGAGCGGCGGGTTCCGACATACCTAGCACGACGCGCAAGCTAGTGAATTGGGGATTAGATTCACTAGCTTGCGCGTCGTGCTAAGGTAGTTTTCAGACTGCCGCTCACCTAATAGTGACGTAGGTGAAAGCGTTTTCACAACGGATTTCTATAGACGCACTATCAACCTAACGTCCGGGATTGTCAACGAAATTGCCGGGTTAAATAGAAAGCTCGAGCAGTTAATTGCAAATTTTCGAGAAAGCGACTACGCCACTTATGCGTATTCCAAGGGTTAGACGCGATAGGTCAAGAATTGGTCGGTGTGTCTATTGTCACTATCAGATGACCAAGTTACGCTTCGATGGTGCGATTAGCAGCTCGTTTTGGAATAGGCCCCCCACCATGGATTTGAACTTAAAGGATCACACTGCAGTCATTGTAGGTGGAGCCAGCGGAATTGGGTTGGCTACCGCCGAATGTTTTGCCGCCGAAGGAGTGCGAGTAGCGCTTTGGGACAATGCTGCCGGTACCAAGCAAATGGCTGAGGACATTGCAAAGCGATTTCAAGTGCGAACGCTCGGGATGTCGGTAGACGTCACGAGCGAGGAGTCGGTCAAGGCTGCGATTCCTGAAACCATCCATGCACTTGGCCCGATCGACCATCTCGTTCATGGTGCAGCCGTTGGTTCTGGAAAGTTTGGTTTCCCATTTACCAATCTTATTCCCGGGGACTGGTTACGCACGATGGAAGTGAACGTCATGGGTATGGTCCATGTCGCGCATGCTGTCGGCCCGCATATGGTGGAAAATTCGAAAGGCACCATGATTTTCTTGGCGTCGGTGGCTGGTCAGATCGGATCGCAAACGGACCCACCCTATAGCGCCAGCAAAGCTGCCAATATCAATTTCGCGCAATGCCTTGCAAAGGACCTTGCTCCACACGGTGTCCGCGTCAATACGATCTGCCCGGGCATGGTTAGAACACCACTCAATCGGTCTGTTTGGCAAGCGTGGTTTGATCAAACGCCGGAAGCGAGTCGGCTAAGTTACGAAGAATGGACTGACCAAAAAATACGAGCGGTGGTACCATTGAGAAAATGGCAATCGCCGGAGGACATCGCCAACATGATCGTTTTCTTATCTTCGGATCGCGCTGCGCATGTGACGGGACAAACGATCAATGTAGATGGCGGATTTGTCATGCACTGGTAGATTTTCGCCTCGGATACGGAAGCTGCACAAGGGGAACGTGCCAACGCCGTAAAGGATTTCGAGACCGTATGAAGGATGCATAGTCACTCGCGGCAATAGCGACACGCGAGGAGGTCGGGCCAAGGGCTCTATTCCCTTTGCGTTGACCACTAGTCTCTTTCCAGCAGTCCTCGCAGTTTCGCAGGCATGTCAGGTTGTTGCCACGCACTCATTCCACCATCGATGTAGATGGTTTGGCCATGAATGTGCTCTGCGTCGTCGCTCAATAAAAATGCAGCCATGGGGCCGCAAACGGATGCCGCGGGGACAATGCCGTTTGGAGTATGCAACCGCATCCATCGCAGCGTATCCTCATCTTGACTTAGCACTTGATCCGTCAATGGGGTCCGTACTAGGCCGGGTGCGATTGCGTTGACACGAATTCCACGAGGAGCCAGCGCAACGCAAAGAGAACGGACCAAGCTTGCAACGGCAGCCTTGGACGCATCGTATGCGGTGTGATCGCATTCGGCCAACAGACCATTGATCGAACCTGTAAAGAGCACGCGTCCAGAGACTTGACTTTCGATCCAACGCTTTGAAAAAAATTGCGTCAGAAAGTAGCCGACCTTGACATTCAAATCGAAGGTGCGCACAAAGGTCGCTTCGTCCATTTCCAGAAATGGTTTGTCGATGAAAACTCCAGCGTTGTTGACTAGCAAGCTCAGGGATGGTTCGATGGCAATGGTACGTTGGGCTATTTCTCGCAGAATTTTTTCAAGTGGTTGCCATAGATTGCAGTAGATGGGCGTAGCTCTAACGCCTTGGGCTCTACACTGTTCGAGCGTCGCGAGCGCCAGCTCGTCTTCCTTGAGACCATGTAGAACTAGATTTGCGCCGGCCCTGGCAAGGCTAAGAGCGATCGCGGCACCAACACCTTGCGTGCCGCCGGTGACAAGTGCTGTGTGTCCAGTGAGTATCATAGAGTCTGCTTCGTTCTTCTACGGGCTTCGCCCATGGTAACACGGCGGTCCCCGCCGTGATGAACAAAATAGCACGGCGGAGACCACCATGCCACACTCTATTCGTCTCTGAGCCCAAGACGGGCAAGCCAACGCCCACGCTTGCTGGCCTTGCTCGTATTGATTTCCTCGGCCGTTTGCGGAGGGTTGTCGTCATTGTAGCTACGAGTTTTTTCTTGCAATTCGAGGCGTTCACGGGCCAGTTTGGCTCGCTCCATGGACATTTCGATTTCCGCTTGACGTTGCTTTTGTTCCCATTCGTCGCGAAGCTCCTTTAGCCGCAACCTTTCCGAGACAATAAGGGAGTCGGACTCAATCATCTCCGCGATCGCAGATACGCCAATCGACATCCCGTCGTGCGCGATGGATTGTTGCTCGATCAAGGTTTTGAGATCCGCAATTTCCTGGTCGCGACGTTCTATTTCGCTATTGGTTTGTTCAATAACTTTTTCAATCTCGAGGACCTTACGTGGATCGCAGGGGGTTTCCGCGTGCGTTTCCGCTTCCAACTGCTGCAGCAAAGCCTCCTTGCGTTGCTCCCAGGTGAGTGTTTCGGATTTCTGACCGGTCGCTGCCCCCTGGTACTTTGCCAAGCGTGAGCCTAGGTCATTGCTTTGCATTCGTAATTCGACAGCTTCGTGCCTTGCCTCTAGCAATTGGCTTCGCAATTGCTCGACCTGGATTCGCAATTCGGATTCATCGGAATGGGAGTGATTTTTGGCGGCCTTGGCTTCGGCCAGCTCGCCTTGTAGGAACTGAATTTGGTCATTCAACTGTGAGACTTCCAAACCGAGTTCGGTTTCACGCGCATCTGCCTTCTCGAGAACCCTTTGAGCAATCGTTTTTAGCTCGGCTTGCGACTCCCCTTCCTCGACAGCTTCGGCCTCAATGAATGCAAGTAGTTCCTGGTATTCTGCCCGAGCGTGCAACAGGATTGTCGTTACCTTTGTGTTTTCTTGCTGCGCCTCAATGAGCTGTGTTTCCAGTTCCTGTATGCGCGCCTTTGTTTCCTGAGCAGAGGAGCACGCATCGGCCAACTGCATTTGCAACGACTTGATGAGCTCGTTTCGACCTTCCGAAGTCAGGCAGGTATCGGCCAGTTGTTTCTCCAGAGACTGCACGCGACCGTTTGCATCCGTTGCCATCGAACAGGCTTCTGCGGATTGACTTTCCAGCGCTTCAATGCGAGCCTTTCGATCATTCGAAGTTAACAAGGCGTCCGCCAACTGAACTTCCAGAGATTGAATGCTCGCGTTTGCATCGTCAGCCATTGAACTGGCTTCAACCAATTCGGCTTCAAGCAATTGTATTTGCTCCAATACCTCTTCCGAGGCCACATTCGAGGCCACATTCGATTCGGCAGTAGCAATCGCTTGCTGGATTTTTTCTCGAAGGCCTTCTATCTCTAGCCGCTCGCGCTCAAAGGATTTCGCTCGCTCCAACAGTTCATTTAGTTTCGAGTCGACAGCGGAAGACCATGCGTCTCGGCTGTCTAGATTCGATTTGGTCTCAATGGACTCGAAATTCGTGTCTTCTTCGGTTTCTGAAGCATTCTCCCCTAGTTCAAACTCTCCTCGTTCAATGTCATCGATTAGTTCAACGTCATCGATTAGTTCAACGTCATCAACTAGTTCTACGCCATCAACAAGTTCAACGTCATCGCCAGAAACCAGGTTGCACGCCGACGCTTCACCCAGTGTTCGCCTGAGGAAAGCCGAACCTACGTGGTCATCCGCACCGGCAGAGGAATCAATCTGGATTGGCCCACCGTCAACTTGATCAGTGAATGAGTCAGTCGAATCGGACGGCAACTCAGGCATTTGGGGAACAGCGGGCGTAATGGTACCAACACTTGTGGGAGACGCCAAATCTTTCTGAACAACCAGAACTGCCTTCGCGGTTCGACATTTTAGCCGATAGCTCCTTTCGAATTGCAAGGGTGCTGGAGGGACGTCGTCGGAGTTGAGCCTCTCCGCCAACGCCTCGACTGCCTCGATCGCTCTGGTCCCAACCTCGACTCGATCGGGTGATGGTTTAGGCAAACCGGATTCGTATTTAGGTTTGTTGGGAAGTTCCTTGGCAAAAGTACCACCGCTTGGGTTCGATGGCGAACCTCTCGGAATGCTATCGGCAACGTTGGTTGTCTGGTCCTTTTGCTGATAACTTTTTTTGGTTTGTTGATGCCGTGCGTTGGCCATTGCAGCTGTGGTTGATAAGATGTGTCGGGAACATTCGCTGACAAAAATCGCAACGATCAATTAAACAGATAGGTTATTGCGAAACTAGGAGCGGAATCTCTCGGCTATTTACAAAGAATTGCCGGGGAGAGGCCGCCGACTTTGACGGTCTTAGGGATTCTGTCACTTTGGAGACGCAACAACTGAACCATGGCTCGCATTAAATCCAGCGACACGGATGAGAAACAAACCTTTGAGTCGGCCATGACGCAATTGGAGCAGATTGTTCGGAAACTGGAGGCAAACTCGTTGGGATTGGAATCCTCACTTGCGGAGTATGCTAAGGCGGTGGAACACGTCCGTTTTTGCCAGCAACAGTTGGCAGGTGCTCGGAGAAAAATCGAAAAACTTAGAGGCCTAACAGGCCGCGGCGAGGCGATTACCGAAACGTGGGAGGACGACGACGAAAGCTGAGGCATTTGGAGCAGCCATTCCGATGCTTGCGTCAGCGGACTACATTTTCTGCAACGAACGTCTACAATGATGCAACCCGAAGCGTTAAGGGGTGCTTCCTTTTCTGAGCCGCGGGCGCCAGCCGCGTAACAACCCATTGTGCAAATCTCGAACGATCAGACCAACAATACAACTGCCCAAACATCTGCATTGCTTAGCCGATGGAAGTCATTGACCGAAGAGATCGACGATTACCTAGAGAACTGCTTAACAAGAATTTCCGAGAGTTGCCCAGATGTGCTCCGCCAAGCAATGCGGTATTCCTTGCTGTCGCCGGGCAAAAGACTCCGGCCACTATTGTGTTTGCTAAGTGCGGAAGCGTTGGGCTGTTCGAACTTGCGAGCAATGGCCAACGCGGCGGCGATTGAAATGATCCACAGTTATTCGCTCATTCACGATGACCTTCCAGCCATGGACGACGATGATTTGCGCCGTGGGCGTCCAACTTGCCACATCCAATTTGATGAAGCAACTGCAATTCTCGCAGGAGATGCTTTGCAGGCTTTGGCTTTTGAGACGATTTTGGTCGGCAACCCAGAGCCATTGATCGCAGTCCAGAGCAGTTTGGTTTTGGCCAAGGCTGCGGGTCCAGAGGGAATGGTTGGAGGGCAATGCGACGACCTACGTGCAGAAAAAATAGGGGGAGGCCCTGAAATGCTCCATGCAATTCATGCACGTAAGACCGGAGCCATAATCCAAGCCTCCGTAGTCTTAGGGGGACTGGCAGCCGGCGCATCCAAGGAAAAACTGGAAAAACTGTCCATTTATGGCGATTGCATCGGAATTGCGTTCCAAATTGTAGACGACCTACTGGACGTGGAGAGCTCAAGCGAAAACACTGGGAAACGTACCGGAAAAGACAGCCAGCGAGGCAAACTGACCTTTCCAGGTATCTATGGTATTAGCGCGAGTCGCGAAAAAGCCGAGGAGTTTGTAGAACGGGCTATTAAGATGGTAGATGCTTTTGGTCCAGCCGCGACTCCATTAAAACAACTTGCACAATACATCACAGATAGGAGCCACTAGAAACTCTATGCACGAAATGCTAGCCAAATTAGAGTCCGCTGAACCGCTTCAACATATGTCGTCGCACGAGCTTGAAACGCTTGGGGTAGAGATACGTGACGTACTGTGCAACCTGCTTGCGACTCGAACGGCGCACTTTGCCTCGAATTTAGGGGTCGTAGAGCTTTGCCTTGCTTTGCATAGCGTCTTTGATTTCCGAAAGGACAGATTGATCTGGGACACAGGGCACCAGATCTATCCACACAAATTGATCACTGGCCGCTACCACGAGTTCAAAACAATTCGTGAACGCGGAGGTTTAATGGGATATCCTAACCCATCGGAAAGTGAATACGACCTGTTCATGACGAGTTCCTGATCGATCCGGAAGTCATGCATGTTCAGGAAGTCGAGCCGATAGCGCTCGGCCAGGCG
>JANLUJ010001321.1:0-5323 GCA_031363425.1 Pirellula sp. | reverse complement strand
CAATGGACCCAGTCCCGACAATCAAAGTAACACTTTGCTCCCAACTCGACGCTACAGCGGATTGAGAAAGATTCTGCTCGTACATAGCTGCCAATCGCAGTGGTTCGACATCGTCGATCACGATCGTCTGCTTAGCAATTTGTCGATTATCTGCCCATGTTCGCACGACGTCTTGTTCCTCGATGCGACCTGCCCCAGCCAGGCTAATGCATGCGACAGCAACTGAGCCAGGATCGATCGAAGCTTGCCCAATTGCTGCGGAGACCGCTAAATCAAGGTTTGCAAATGCGACATCGAATCCTACCGAACGAGGATTGCTTGGCCCCGCAAGTCCTCGCCCTACGACCTCCAGCTCAACGGAGCATCGACCATTCGAAGGCCATACATTCGCGATCCAAGCAATCGTTTTGGAACCACCGCCGTCGACACCTAGAACGCGTTTGGGACGTGTATCTATCTTCATGCTGGCAGTTCAAGTGCGAGGCGTAATTTGCCGGTCGACCGAGCCAATAATTCCCGGGCTATGCAGGCCTCAACCGAACGTTTCGTCGCTACGATTGCTGTCTTCACCTCGCCATCGCAGCGCGTAAGTTGTTCGGCCGCTTGTTGTTCGCTCAAGCCAGTAATCGCCGCCACGATGCGAATGCTTCTAGCCTTGAGCTTGACGTTTGTTGCTCTCAAATCCACCATCCAGTTACCGTACGTCTTTCCGAGCGAAACCATGGTCGCGGTGGTCAATATGTTGAGAACCATCTTTGTTGCTGTGCCTGCTTTAAGGCGGGTCGACCCACTGATCACCTCGGGGCCCACAATGGGCGCGATCACCATATCGGAACAGTGACGTAGTTCGGAATCGGGATTGCAGGTCAAACCAATCGCGCAGGCGCCAACTTCTTGAGCGTATCGAAGGCCACCAATAACGTAGGGAGTGCGACCGCTGGTCGCAATCCCTACTAGTACATCGCGGTTCGACAGATTTCGAACCTTCAAGTCCACGATCGCTGATTCGGAATGATCCTCTGCACCCTCGATGGCCGACGTCAACGCTTTCGTGCCGCCAGCGATGATTCCAATAACCATCTCCGGTGGAGTATTGAACGTTGGCGGACATTCCGAAGCGTCCAGTACCCCCAAGCGACCTGAAGTTCCCGCCCCAAGATAGATCAGCCGCCCTCCTCCGGTGATACGCGACGCGATCGCATCGACTGCCTTGGCAATGATTTCAGACTCAAGCTCCACGGCTGCCGCAACTTTACGATCTTCCGCATTCATTAGTCGCACGATTTCGATCGTCGATAGCGTATCGATTCCTGAGGATGTGGCGTTGGGCTGCTCGGTAACTAGGTGCTGCATATGCTTTGGCAATGAAGAATTATCGTTCAATATCGTTTATGATGGGCGACTTCCACTGCGGTCGTTTCGCAGCGTGTTTCAAAACTGGATCATATCCTACCCAAAGGAAACGGATGAAAATCCCGCTTGGAATCTTTGATATCGTAGTATTGGTCGCTGCAGTACTTTCTTCGATAGTAATTGGCTTGAGATTTCGTGGCAAAAACAATTCCATCGAATCCTATTTGCTCGGAGATCGTAACTTGCCTTGGTGGGCAATACTAGGCTCCATCGTGGCCACGGAAACCAGCACAGCAACCGTATTGAGTGTCCCTGGCCATGGTTTTGGGGACACGGGTTTGAAATTCCTTCAACTGGCCCTTGGATTCATATTGGGTCGGATCCTCGTCGTAGTTTTTCTACTGCCAGGCTACTTCGAAGGCAAATTGATGAGCGCCTACGAAATCCTAGGAGTACGTTTTGGCATGCATGCCAAACGTGTGGCATCGGTACTTTTCCTTGTGACTCGCAATCTCGGCGACGGTTTGCGGCTTTTTCTTGCAGCAATGGTGCTCAAAGAGCTCGTCGGTTGGCCGTTGTTGTGGAGCGCAGTCTCAATCGGCGTCATCACGATGCTGTATACCTACTTTGGCGGCATGCGATCGGTCGTATGGAACGATTGCGTGCAATTCATTATTTACATCGTTGGCAGTGTCGCAGCACTCTTCGTAATTGTTAGTAACTTGCCCAATGGCTGGACCAGCTTCATCGAGTTTGCAAATGCCAACCACAAGCTGACAATGATCGATTGGGAGTTTTCGCTGACCAAGCCGTATACGTTGTGGGCAGGTCTGATCGGTGGAGCCACTCTTTCGTTGGGCTCGCATGGCACTGACCAAATGATGGTACAACGCTATCTGAGCTCGAGAAGCCAACGCGATGCAGCTCGCTCTATTGTGTGGAGTGGTATCGTAGTCTTTGCCCAATTCGCGTTGTTTCTTTTGATAGGAATGCTACTCGCATGCTACTATGCCAGTCAAGAAACGTTGCCAGCTGGCATTAAGAACGATGCTATTTTCTCGCACTTCATGATCCATTCGTTTCCGAGGAATACCGGACTTATCGGATTGATTCTGGCTGCGATCTTGGCAGCGGTGATGTCAACACTTTCGAGTTCACTTAGCGCGTCAGCGTCGTCCGTAGTCAGCGATCTGTGGTTGCCGAGTTGCGCAGTTCCTCCGTCCGAGGGACGAAAAGTGTGGACGACCCGACTCCTGACGGTCTTCTTTGGTGGGTTGCAAATCGCGATCGGTGTTTGGGCGAGTACGTTCAACAAGAGCGTGATCGACAACGCATTGACGATTGCCGGATTCTCGTCCGGCATCCTGCTTGGGCTATTTGCATTGGGCACCTTCACGAAACGCACAACTCAAGTTGCGGCATTGAGTGGGGCCGCGATTGGTCTATGTTCTATGCTATTCATCCAGTTTGGATTGCCTCTCTGGGAATTCAAAATGTGGTTTCCGTGGCTGGCCGTTTTTGGCTCCGTTATTACTTTTGTCTCAGGACTATTTTTTTCCGTATTTAGCAAGAAAGCCTGAACGAACCGCGGCGCAAGGCTCGCGGGATTCCCAAATACCGCAGGCTTGCCCTGCGGATCGTTCTGCTTTAAGGCTACATGCAGGCTTGCCCGGCTTGTTCTGCTGGATTGTTCTGCAGGCCTGTTCTGCTTCAAGGCTACATGGAACGAACTGCGGTGGAGCTTGAAATTGACTACAATGGGAAGTTATGCCAACCCTATTTTCGCAGCCAGCTCCAAAACAAACGTCGCTCCTGCGCCCTGCGTCCGATATCGCTTGCCAACGATCCAGGACTGCTGGCTTGGAACGCACTGCGGTGCGGCTTGATGGCATTGTTCAGCGCATTGCTATGTCGGCTGCTTTCGCCCTAGGCATTGCATCGAATGCAATGACGCTAGTCTCGCAAGACACTTTGCAGGTGTCTTCGGTCTCAAGTGAATCGCAGCGGGCCTTAGTCGAGCGTCTTGTCCCGATCGACGACCTCATCGAAGTCGGTATTTCCGAGGGAAAAATGCCTGGCTGCGTTGTCTGCGTTGGCCGAAAAGCTCAGATCCTGTTGCTAAAGGCCTATGGAAACAAACGTATCGAACCTTTGATAGAACCCATGACGATCGATACGGTCTTCGATATGGCGTCAATTACTAAGCCGGTTGCTACCGCCACCAGCATCATGCAACTCATCGAACGAGGTAAGCTGAGTTTGTCCGACAAGGTTGCGACCATCTTCCCGGCGTTTGCACAAAACGACAAGGGGAACATCACCGTCCAAGACTTGCTGCTGCACCGCAGCGGTTTGATTCCGGACAACGCGATGTCTGACTACATGGATGGTCCGGCAAAAGCGTGGGATCGCATCTGCGAATTGAAGCTTGTTGCGCCCGTTGGAACTGCCTTCAAATACTCTGACGTCAACTTTATTGCGCTTGGAAAAATAGTAGAGCAGATCACTGGAAAAGACTTGCGAGAATATTCGCGAGACAACATATTTGAACCGTTGGGAATGCAACATACTGGATACTTACCGCCAGTAGAATTAGGTGCCAAGTGCGCACCAACGGAGCAAAGGGAGGGTCGATGGATGCAAGGCGAGGTGCATGATCCGCGCGCCTTCGCATTGGGTGGAATCGCGGGACATGCCGGCCTCTTTTCGACCGCAGATGATATCGCCCTCTATGCTCAAATGATGTTGCGCAAGGGAACTACCCATAAAACCAATGGTCGCGAACCAACTCGGATTCTCTCGCCAGCTACAGTCGCAATGATGACTCACGGATATGCAGTTCCTGGTGGAATTCGAGGACTGGGCTGGGACAAACGTACTAGCTTTTCGATCAATCGAGGTGATCTTTTGAGTCCATCTGCATTTGGGCACGGAGGATTTACTGGCAACGTACTTTGGATCGATCCAGAACTGGACTTATTCTTTGTCTTTCTAAGCAACCGTGTTCATCCTTCAGGGAAAGGGCTTGTCAACCCTTTGGCGGGCAAGATTTTGAATGTGATTGCCGCAACGATCGGCACAGGTTCTCCGATGATTGCACCTGCACGAACAACGGTGCTCACCGGTCTGGATGTGCTTGAACGAAACAGCTTTCGCGAACTCTCTGGCCAGCGAATCGGCTTGATTACGAACCATACCGGTCGAAATCAATCCGGACAAAGCGCCGTGAAACTATTCCAAAACGCGTCGAATTTAGAACTCAAGGTTTTGTTTAGTCCTGAGCATGGCTTCGAAGGCAAACTGGATATTGCCAAGGTTTCCGACAGCGAAGAAAAAAGCACTGGGACCAAGATCTACAGCCTGTATGGCGAGACCCGCCGTCCTACACCGCAGATGCTTGCCGATCTCGACACAGTTGTTTTCGATATCCAGGACATAGGCACTCGGTTTTATACGTACATTTCAACTATGGGCGAAGCCATGATTGCGGCGGCAGAGCATAATCGAAGGTTTGTCGTATTGGATCGTCCCAATCCAATCAATGGAGTCGACGTGGTCGGTCCGATGCTGGATCCAAAGTCCGAGTCCTTTGTTGGCTTCCACCGCCTGCCCGTGCGGCACGGTATGACCATTGGCGAGTTAGCTCAAATGTTCAAACAGGAATTGAATTTGAAGCTTGATCTGCAAGTCATCGCATGCGAGGGTTGGCAACGTTCCGACTATTGGGACGCCACAGGCCTCACTTGGGTGAATCCGTCGCCAAATATGCGTAGCTTGACCGAAGCCTTGCTATATCCTGGCATCGGTCTCATCGAAACAACGAATGTGTCCGTAGGGCGCGGAACCGATACACCATTTGAAGTGGTAGGCGCACCCTGGATGGATGGTCGAGAATTGGCAAGGCAATTGAATGAAAAGCAAATGCCAGGAGTAACCTTTGTGCCGATCGAGTTTACGCCGACAACGACTA
>JANLUJ010000559.1:0-4747 GCA_031363425.1 Pirellula sp. | reverse complement strand
TGGGACAAAATGTTCGTGCTGCACGGGCTAATGCCTGGCGTTAATTTGGTTTTGCCGAGCCGAATTTTTGTTCCAGGAAGTCGGCGATAGGTAAACTCACGTTTTTGAAAGAGTTGAGGGGAAAACTCTTCGCCTCGTATGCCAGCGTTAAAGATGAACATCGGAATGGCCATCAAGGCGCACAAAAAAAAGATAACGGTTCCGATGAGCAAGCCGCGGACCGGGGCTCGACGGCGTCTATTCATGTCGTTAATTTCCATCCGTCCTCTGTTTCTAAGGCGTGCCGCATTCGTTTTGTGACCACAGATTTAGCCTTGGCTCGAGTGAAACTCGGTCGAGGCGTCAGCCCTACTGGTTGATTTCGTTCCGCCGACCGCAAACTGAATCGCCGAAAATCACTTTTGTTATTTGAAAAATCAGTATAATCTTTTTCCTCAAATGGCTTATTTGGTGAGAGATACCCATTTCACATGCCAGGCATTTAGTCAGGACGGATCCCGTACAATGGCCATCCCCAATTTTTACAGGACTCTCGCAAGCCATGGACAACGAAGGGCAGCATTTGAGTTTGCGTATCAAAATGGAGGCCTCGGATGGCAACAGCATCGTAGATTAGGCCATCCTAAAGTTGCAGACCGAGTTGCCAAATTGGCCTCAGGAAAAAAGGAAAAAACGGGGAATTCACCAACTTTCGACTTCGACAGCGAAGCCCCTGAGGTAAAGTGCCGCATCCTTGAAGCCATCCTGCTCATTGCGAAAGAGCCTTTATCGGCCAGGAGGCTAGCAGCCCTAGCCGGGTTGGCAGACCCAACGCATGCGAGAACTTTGGCTCGTCGCCTAAACGGGCAGTACGACTTGCACGGTCATGCGTTTCGGATCGAAGAAATCGCTGGTGGGATGCAATTGTTAACGCGTCCGCAATTCTCCGCTTGGCTTCGGCGGCTAGGTCATGTTCCGGGCGAAGAACTTTTGAGCCAAGGAATGCTCGAATCTCTGGCGATTGTGGCATATCGCCAACCCATTCTCCGAGCGGAAATCGAATCCATTCGGGGTGTCAGCTGCGATGAGGTACTTCGCCAACTGATGCAGCGAGATTTGGTCCGGATTTGTGGGAGAGTGGAGGATTTAGGACGCCCCTATCTTTACGGTACTACAAAGCGATTCCTACAGCTTTTTGGCCTACAATCTTTGGAATCACTTCCAAGAGCACAAAAGATTCGTTCTGCAGAAGCCGAAATTGCATCCAGTCTTGCGGGCGATCGCATGTCCGCGCAAGATATCGGCAAAAACCGGACTTAAAGAATGATATCCCCCATTCGACTTCAGCGGACCACCATTGACCGACATGGGTTATTGAGTAATCATGCAGCCGGCAAGTCAAAAACCTTTCCAACAAATTGCGAATACAGGAACAGTGGTGGCCACTGGCAATTCGGTTGATACCATTGTACAAAAGCACCGTTGAATTCTCATTTCCCCATTCGTCGCCTCAGAAAAATAAGGAGTCCATTGTGAAGATGACGCTAGCGGCTACCGAGTTGCGTGGATCATTGAAGTCCGAGTTACAGAACTGGAATTTTCGCGCGTTAGACGCGATGGAACTGAACTCTCCGATTGTAATGGTTGACGACGAAGAATTTGATGAAGACGAAGATGAATTCGACGACGATGACGAAGACGAAGAAGATGACGATTTGGAAGATGATGAAATCCTCGATGACGACGATGATTTAGACGACGAAGACCTCGAAGATGATGACCTCGATGAGGATGGCCTCAAAATCAAAAAGGCAAAAAAGAAAGATGACGTTGTCGAAGAGGATGAGTGGGAAGAAGTCGGTGACGATGACGACGAAGATGAAGATGATGACGACGAGGATGACGAGGACGACGACGATTGGGATGACGACGACGATTGGGATGACGACGACGACGAAGAAGAGGACGAAGAAGAAGACGATTGATCGTTTTGTGCATCAATTGCGTCGCAACTAAGATGAATACAAGCCTCGTTCCTGCAACACGAACGAGGTTTTTTGTTTGCCGTGATTTTTTAAGAGGCTCAGCTTTAGTCGATGCCAAACGCAACTTGTTTTTTAGTGGCGTATGCGTTGGTTCTTTGCCTTGAATTGATCCGATGGGTTGGACTTACGCCCCGCGGTATGTTGTGGTTAATGCGGATGCTCATTGCGATGACTTCGATTGGGCTGCTCACACATTCGCTCTATTTATTGGATCGAGTATTTCTGTCGGCTGTAGCCAATCAGTCTTGGCGATTGGTCTTCTCGTGGCATGACTGGGGAATCCTCTCGGCATGGGCATTGGCCATCGCGTATGCAGTTCTTTTGTTAAGAAGACGCGAGAGTTGGATTGGATTATTTGTCTTACCGCTTCTATTGGTACTTATCGGTGGGGCAATCGCCATTCCGAGTGAACCGTTGAATCAAGCGTCGTCTGCGAGCCTTTGGAGGATTGTTCACGGAATCGCAATGACATTGGGAACCATGCTCGTATCGCTTGGTTTTGCGATGGCAATCATGTATTTAATCCAAGAATGGCGTCTCAAGGCCAAGCGAGCAAAGAAAGGCCTCTTACGATTACCGTCGCTTGAGTACTTGCAAAGTTTTGGGAGTACCTGCCTACTTTGCAGCGCAGGATCTATAGGCTTTGGCGTTCTATCAGGTGTGATCATGAATTTGGTCAAAGACGGTCAAGTAAATTGGACCGATAGAGGTATCGTGTTTTCTGGGGGACTATTCCTTTGGCTTGTAGTCGCATCTGGCGTTCAATGGCACTTCGCCAAGAGGGGACGTGGTCATATTACCGCCTGGATGAATATCCTTTCATTTGTGATTGTAGGGATAGCGCTTTACTTGGTAGTAAGCGCGCCGCATGGGAGACGAGATGCTCATGAAGGATCATTTGGCTTGCCGACAACCGAGCAGGTGGATGGTGTGGGCCGATGAAGTTTCGAATGATTGGATGCAGCCATCACTCAATGCCTTTGTCGATTCGTGAGCGACTATCATTTACCGAAGAGCAGTGCGGCGATGCACTATCGGCTTTTCGGGAACGATTCCCTGATTGCGAGTGCGTGTTGCTCAATACTTGCAATCGCGTCGAGCTGTATGTTGGGACCACGGGTGAGATTGAATTGCCCTCGATGTCCGCAATGGTGGGCTTCCTCACTGACTTTCACAATGAATCTTCATTGGAATTCGAAGAGCATTTTCTGAAATTGGAATCGAAGCCTGCAATCGATCACCTTTTTTCAGTGGCGAGCAGTATCGATTCGATCGTGTTGGGCGAAACGCAAATCTCATCCCAAGTAAATGACGCATACGTCCGAGCGACTGAAGGCGGATACGCAGGCCCCATCATGCACGCTGCCTTTCAGCACGCCAATCAAGTGGCCAAACGAGTCACCAACGAAACCGAACTTCATCGCCGGCGAATCAGCGTTCCTAGCGTTGCCGTTAGCGAAATCGCATCGGAGTTCTTCGAAAGATATGACGACAAGCAAATCGTGGTGATAGGCAGCGGCGACATGGGCGTTGAGACGTTGCAATATCTCAAGAGTGCTGGTGCAGTCAAGATCACTATCGTCAATCGTTCGATAGACAAAGCCACCCTCGTGGCTGAAAAATTTTCTGTCAAAGCATCGCCTTGGGAAGACCTAGACTCGCTACTCGCGGATGCGGATCTAGTAATTAGCACAACAGGTGCCGCCCAGCCGATCGTGACGGAGTCCAAATACAAATCCATTGCCGCGAATCGCAACAAGGGGACGTTATTGATCCTCGACTTAGCCGTCCCTCGCGACTTCGATTCGGCTATCGGGCGTATGCCGGGGGTGTATCTCTATTCCGTTGACGATCTGCAAGCTGTTTGCGATCGCAATCGATCCTTTCGCGAACAGCAGTTGCCAAAAGCGCAAAAGATCATCAGGGAGGAGTCGGATCGGTTGCTTGGGGATTGGAACCATCGATCATCTGGTGCAACGATCCGCGCTCTTCGAGAACAAGCGGAACAGATCAAGATAGCCGAATTGAATCGACTGCTTGGCAAGCATTCAATGGGAAACATGACACCAGAAATGCACGAAGAGATCACTGCTGCGTTTGACCGAGTTATCAACAAGATGCTCCATTCACCGCTCCAGTCTCTTCGGGATGTCGCTCAGTCCGAGCAACGCGACACTCTGGTTTCAGCGTTGAGAAAACTGTTTCAATTGCGATAAAGTCGAGGTTCTGAGATTTCCTAACGCTGTCAAATTTCCTCGATTCTGTTACTCACATCAAAATTCTGCAAGCTTTGCGACACACATTCTTCGGAACGATAGATTTTGGCATCTCTGCGGCCATTGTCGTCAACGCAGGCTAGAGACGTTTCGTTTGTTCAAGGTAGATTCGCCCCCAGTCCTGCACCAGTCGAACATCGAGATTGTGATGCCATTCTCAGATTGCGTTACGGCGTTACTTCCGGAAATCCATCCTGCAAACGCAGGCATGGAAGTGGCACCTTGCGGAAGAGCGAAGGATAGTTCATCGATCGCGCCTATCTTCTCTGCAAAATCCCGAGTCAAGCGAACATCGTCCGAACGCAATTTGGCTCGTCCGCAGAATCTGTGGGTAAAAACGTTTGATATAGCTCCGCGTCAGCGCGTTGGATTTTTCGCATTTCTCAAAAAACAAGCCGACATGCTCGAAAGAAGTCAGGGGCTACCGAAGCAGCCCCTGGCTTGTTT
>JANLUJ010000558.1:0-6276 GCA_031363425.1 Pirellula sp. | reverse complement strand
CTTTTTCCGCACTCTGCCGCTCCAAGACAACGAACGCCGGCATGACTACCATGACCTGTACCGCATAGGTCAGTGCAACGAACGTGATCGAAAGTACGACCAGCAGAGTTGCGATTTGGCTGCGAAGCGACACTGTTCTTCCTGTTGCGATCTGGAGCTTTTTATGAAACGAGCGATTTCGAAGAAGGACAACGAACGCACCAACTGTAGAACACTATTAGAGGTCCGGCAGTCAGCCCTACAGCTTTCCTAGATTTCAAGAAACGAACTTTTCGCCACGGTCAACTCAATCGCTACAGTCCGACTCAACGGCTCGAAGCAAAACATGTCACGAGAGATCACTGAGCTTGCCGAGCGTGATGCAGTGAGCTGAAGCCTAGCCATAAAGCGTGGGCTACCACGAGCAAGCTCGTAGGGGGCGGCCAAATCAAACAGAACTTACTACTCTTGTCCCAGCCAGGTAGTCGTGCAGGCATCGCCGCGATTCCGAAAAGATGAAAAGCAGATCGATCAGCCCGAGAAATGGTACAAACGAGAACAGGAGTCTAACCCAGTTGCGAAGAACGACCGCTTGAATGAAACCTGGCAAAGCTCCGGTTGTGCTAACAATGCGAATCATCAACAGTTTCTTTCCAATCGTTTGGCCTGAGGTTGCTAGAAGCGCCCATTGACCGACGATCAGCAAGATGGGGAACGCTGACAGAGCCACCAGCGAAGCTAGACCGGGCTCCTTACCATACCGAAGCGCGTCCATCGGATTTTCCCATATCCCCAGTTTTGCCATCCAAACAACAAAAATGAGCCCAGCCGCAAGCGATGTAAAAACGAGCAAACTATCAACGATAGTGGCTACAAGTCTTGCGATGATTGATGCTGGAGGGTAGCCCTGGAAATTCATCTGGTTCAAAGGAACGAAAGACTCTTTCCTGGCGATCTCAATTAACTCGCGGTCAGTTAGATGGCGATCCGATTTGGAGATAAGCGGCTTGTCTGTCGATCGCGGCTGGACACGAAGTTCGGGTTGCTCTGTCAAAAGCGACTCGGCGCGTGCGATCCGTTCTGGGGTCGCTTCAGGGACGGTAATTGACTGGCCGCAATTGCGGCATACCGACTCTGTGCCCACGGTTTCAATGTCCGCACAATTGCTATACCAACATCGATTGCAACGAAATTCGACAAAGACGGGCACGATCGCAGTCATGGATGTCATGGAGTTTTCACTTTGAAAGTTGTGCCATGGCAAAATGGTTTTACCAAATAGCGAACTTGGTTTGAAACATGAAAGGCTAGGTTGCAATAATTTCCCTATCCAATGAAGAGAACTGATTCGAGCCTAAAATGGAGGCAACTTGCATGGAGACGCTAATTATGCGGATTATGCAGGTGGAAATCGCAAAAAGCTGGCTCCGGCATTTTAATTGCGTTGGTATAGCGTAGACTCAGGGAGCATTGAGCGAGCGAATACGGTCGAAATCGAAAAGTGGGATAGGCTTCCAGCCTGTCGTCGACAGGCTGGCCCAGTCGCACCCGGCATTTGCGATTCTACCGTACGTCACGCTCGCCGAGAGTGACTTTGCATTGCTTGTGCAGCGTCTAAAAAATGAACGAAAGGTAAAGAGATGAAACGAAATCTGCTGATAGGATATTTTTCCATTTGCATGACATGGCTGTGGATTTCAACCAGTGGAGAGGCAGCCGAACCGGGGCTTGTTTCGGAACTTGTCTTTCCATTGAATTCTAAGCACAATCATGCCCCTGGAATCGTCGAATGTCCAAATGGTGACCTATTTGCTTCTTGGTACCGTGGAGCAGGTGAACGTCAGGCGGATGATGTGGCCGTATTTGCGGCTTGGAAAAAGCAAGGGACAGCCGTCTGGACAGAGCCCTTCGTATTAGCCGATACCCCAGGATTCCCCGATTGCAATACGGCACTTTTCATTGATCGCGACAAGCAGCTTTGGTTGTTCTACCCAACCATCCTTGCTAATAGTTGGGAATCCTGCCTCACCAACTTCAAGATTTCGAAACAGTTTGCTGCACCGGAGTCCCCCAGGTGGACGCGTGAAGGAATAATTTTGCTAAAACCCGATGACTTCGCGGAGGAAGCACGCATGAAACTGGACGTGGAATTGGAACCTTACAAGGACAAATTACTTCCAAGAACGGTTGAGAACATACGAGTTCTACGCGAGAAACTCGGAGAGAAATTATACCAAAGGCTTGGATGGCAACCGCGATGCAAGCCCACGCAGTTACCCAGTGGGCGCATTCTCTTGCCACTTTATACGGACACGTTCTCCATTTCTTTGATGGCGATTACCGACGATTGCGGTGCTACATGGCACGCCAGCAAGCCGCTCTTTGGTTTTGGCAACATACAGCCAACGGTCATGCGTCGCAACGACGGAACCTTGGTCGCATACATGCGGGAAAACGGCCTCCGAGAGAAAGTGAGAGTTTCGGAGTCTAAGGATGAGGGCGAAACATGGGGACCAGTTGGCGTATCAGAGCTGCCCAATCCTGGCGCAGGAGTTGACGGAATTCGATTGGCAAGTGGCAAGTGGTTGATAGTGTACAACGACACGACCAAGGGTCGACATCGGCTGGCTGTATCACTTTCGAGCGACGAGGGACGAACTTGGCCACAGACGCGGCATCTCGAAGATCAGCCAAGCGGATCGTTTCACTATCCTGCGGTGACCCAAGGATCCGACGGCACGATACACGCGATCTATAGCTATTTTGTCGAGGGTGGAAAAAGCATGAAACACGCTGCGTTCAAAGAAGACTGGCTCAACGATGGTACGAAGGCGAAATAGGTACCGATGCGAAATGGCTGTGGCCGGGGCAGTATCAGCGATTTGAGGCAACGCCGATCTTGAAAGAAACCTGACACGCTCTGCGAGCGCAGCTACGCTCGCAAGGTCAACGAATGGTGGTTTCAACAGCAGCTCGCCTAAGTACCTAAGCACTCGTCGCGGCAATGTCGATCGCATAGTACCCGTAGTTATCCGCGTTACGTGTGCCCCTTATGCCAGGTTCCGTCAAATCATGTGCGTCGCTGCGTCCGTACCCCTACTAACAAGCAAGTGAGGTCGTGTTGTAAATGAATCGTCAATTCGACAAAAACGCGACATGGATAAAAGATTCTTTCCAAAACCATGGCTAGAAATCTTGAGATCGGACAAAAAATGTCCCGGGGGTTGTTGTCTATCCAGCGCCAATTACGATCGTGAAAGAGAAAAGAGCCCTGAGGGAATCCCGGGGCGACCGCATCACTTCGGCTAATCATCAGATGAGCAATGTTATGTTCGAGAGAAGAAACCTGCGCATTGCTTTCACGCTGGTGGAGTTACTCGTTGTTATCGCGATCATCGGGATTTTGGTTGGCCTGCTGCTACTAGTCTGTCTAGTCAAATCGATGTCAACTCGGCGTGGGATTCTCAGTTTGCGATAGACGGAGTCTCCCCACCCGTCTTTCGCTGTTCCAGTGACCCTCGAAGTTCCGAAGTGCGTGACCCTGGTTCTGGTCGACCAAAACTCGTACCAAATAATTATGGATTCAATTATTGACCTTGGTTTGTATACGATTCAACAAGTTTGCGGCGAGGCAATGGAGTTTTTTTTCCAAACAGTTTTCTAAAAATCGCAACCCTCATCGACGGGACATCTTCAACGCTTATGATTTCCGAAGTGAAGGCTTGGACTGCGTACTATCGCAACGGTGGTCCTGCTTCAACCAGTATCCCCAACACGGTCGAAGAAGCGATTGCGATCGCGACAGTTGGAACGTCGTTTCGAGAGACTGGGCACACCGAATGGCCAGATGGTCGCGTGCATCACACAGGATTCACTTCAACCTTTCCGCCCAATACGAAAATACCCGTTACTATTTCTGGCAAGGTATGGGATGTGGATTACAACTCCTGGCAAGAAGGACTTGATCGACGACAAGGTAAGCCAACTTATGCGTTTATTGGATCGCGATCACATCATTCCGCCTTAGTTGTGAGCGGCATATGCGACGACAGCGTCCGGACGTTCTCAAATAGTATTGACCGCAAGACGTGGCAATCGCTTTCAACGCGCGACGGCGGTGAAGTTTTTACGCTCGACGACTAATTCTGTCTGGCGATACTTCAGTTGTAAGGCGACGCGATGCACTTGATGGCCAGCGCCAGTTTCTAAAACGGAAAAAGTAAACGTTTTTCGCCAGAAAGTCTTGCCGTTCTATGGATTTTGACTCAATCGCTTGCAATTCCATTTCGAAATCCAATAAACTTTCATACGTCGTTGGCAGTGTTTTTTCAATTCAGTCCATTCCTGGAGAGTATGCGATGCGATTTCGGCTAATAGTTGGTTCCTTGGTAGCAGCCGTTGTTTGTGGCGGAGGTGCGATGGCGTTCAACAACAATCCTGCTCCGCCAAAAACAGTCAAGGAGGTAATGAAGATTGCTCACAAAGATGGGCTGCTAAAGAAGATTCTTGCGGATATGGGTACCGCAGATGACAAGAAGCAGTTGCTTGATCTTTATATCGACTTGGTCGAAGGTGAGCCCAAGAAGGGCGATAAGGGCGAGTGGCAAATGCAGGCAGGAACTGTCATGATGAGTGCAGCCAAAGTCTTGATAGGTCGCGAAGGCGCCATCGAAGAACTGAAAAAGACTTCAGACTGCAAGTCTTGTCACGACAAGTTCAAGTAGGCATTGGACTCAGAACGCAAGTGTGAAAACGAAAAAGCCCTGGTATTCATTTAGAACCCAGGGCTTTCATAAGCGAGGTCGACGGGGGTCGAACCCGCAACCTCCGGATCGACAGTCGTGCGCTTTAAATTTGCAATCACCCTACTGGGAGACTAAGGTTGGTTTCAGAGGTAAACCATGCTCCTGATCCACGCTCTCGATCAGGTCATGATGGAGCGTGACCTGCAGCCAATCACTGAATGCCAATACCGCAAGTCAATTGCCGAATACTCCGCTCATCTCGGGAGAGCTGCAGAGGTCGCGGACCTATGTTATTCCCAGATAAACGCTTGGCTAAAATCGCTCAAAGGGAGACTCGACGCGACTACGATTATCAACAGAAAGAAAGGCTTGACGGTCGTTTGGAACCACCTCGCAGAACTGGGCGAAATCGAGCACTACCATTCGCGTCGACTGTTCTGCCCAAAGGTTGCCCCAAAACCTGTAGTGTCTTGGTCTCTTGCTGAATTTGCGATCCTACTCCGCGCGGCTGAGAAGGTTTCTGGTGAGTATCACGGGATTCCGAACTCCAGGATGTTGCTTGCCTGGCTATGGGTTGGGCTAGATACCGCGTATCGGCCGAGTGACATGCGTCGAATGCGGTGGGACCAAATAGATTTTCAAGGTCAAACGATCACGCTGAGTCAACATAAAACGGGAAACGTCCATCGGGCAGAACTTAGCGGCGAATCTATGAAGGCAATTCGCGGGATTCAACAACCTCGCAGAGTCCTCGTGTTTCCTATCACCAAAGATGAAATCCGCTATCCGCTAAAGAGCTTGTATCGAGAGGCTGAAAAATTGGGTTTTACAAAGATCCCGGGGCGTTCGATTGGTACACTGAGGCGATTACATGCCACCATACAATACGAGGATCACGGCGCCGCTATCGCTGCCGAGTCGCTGGGACATGTTGGTGGGGAACGCACGGTTTACCGTTCGTACATCGATCATCGATCGCGAAGACAAGGAAGGTTACCACGCCATGCCGAAGAACCCAAAGTCACCGCCGACGGCAATCGAAAATGAAAGGCTGCGTTGTATTAGGTGCGTAGAGTCGCAGAGAACTGACGATCCTATCATACAATCTCTCTTAGTTCGAATCGTCAATCTGATTGCATCAGGGACCGAAAAGCCAGAGCCGCCGTCATTCCCATAGGCCGGCGGCGAGGACAAATCGCAAAAAGGATAGCTTGGTCGGCGCACTCATCGCATGCGCGGAGAGAGCTTCGACCAAGCTGCTATTCTAGTCCCGCAAGCAGCCGCAGCTTCGCAAAGCGGCGCAGCTCGCGGGGAGATGGCGCAACGCATCACTCGGACGTGGTTGCGTTGTAGAGCGCGGCCTCGTGCCAGTCGCAAGTGACAGCAAGCTGGAAAGTTCCAGCCGCGTCCATGGCTGCCGGATTGTAGAGTGCCAAACATGCACCTGGCTCTAATATGATTGGGCCGCCCGAGTCGGCAGTATTGAAGTTGAATAACGTTTCGAGGAATGCACCCGCGGCACCAACGTGGCTGAGTGTTTGCTGAGCGATTG
>JANLUJ010001226.1:0-9603 GCA_031363425.1 Pirellula sp. | reverse complement strand
TACGATTTTCACAAGGATGATGTGTCGCTCGTGAATTAGCCTGCTTTCCTCCGAGACGCTTCTTCCATGTTCATCAACTGTGGAAATGACCGCACCTGCAGCTGGATCCCTGTGCAAGCGTCCGCTTCCCTCCAACACGCTTCTTCCATTTCCACAAGGATGTGCGGTTAGCGAGATTCCTAAATTCGCTGTCAGTGAGATTACCAAATTGGTTAGCCGGATTCATGGCTACCTCAACAACTGTGGAAAGCGTCGTACTCCTGCAGGATCGGCCTAGCCAGCTACCAGCGTCACCCCTAGCCGCAAGCTTCCCATCCACACGCGGACCTAGCTCGCTCCAGCCTTCGGCCGCTTTCCACAAGCTAGGCAAAACTGTGGACGTCGGCACTGGCTTCATAGTTCTGTCCCTTCCACAGGTTGGCTAGAAGCTGCGTGGGCGTTGGTGCTGGCTTCTTGCTGTATCATGGATGCGTCGGATAGACTGGAGAGGATGGCGGCGGGGAAGCGTGTTGGGCTGCTCATGGAGTTTTGCTAGGCTATCCCGGAGTCGACGCCAATTGTGAAATAGTTGACAACCGCAACTTCTTCGTGCTGAGTTTGGACTACAATTCCGGCATACGGATCTGTTTTCGGTTTTATGACACGTGGTGCACAATGCGCAATAGTGTTTTCATCCTCGCGATTTCCGCGGTGGGTTATTTGCTAGGCGATTTGAGAGCCCAATCGCCTCTACCGAAAGCCTTTGAGCATTCTTATCAGGAAATTCAGGACGCTTTCAAATCACGACCAAAGGCTGATGAATCAGCGGGACGCGAAACGCTGCTCTATGAGGCGCTCTACCGCTATGATGAGAAAGGTTCGCTCTCTCGATCAGTTCGCATGATCTGGAATGTTCGGCAGAAGTTGTTGGCGGAAGTGGGAACACTCAAGTGTCGATTTTCGCCATGGTATCAAAAACAACCTGTCATTGAGGCTCGAGTTTTCGATCGCAACGGGAAGATCTATGAGCTTGCCAAGGATGATTCCACGGTCTCGTCTGCGCAATCTAATGATCCTGTTGTCTTAACCAACGACCAGATTGTGCGAGCCGCTTTACCTGGATTACAAGACGGATCGATTGTTGAAGAACGAATCACCGTCGAAGAGCAAATGTCCTACTTTCCTATGGGAAATTATGTAATAGAAACGCTCGATTCGTTCGTGCCTATGCAGTTTAGCAGCGTCGAAATCGATGCTCCCGAGTCGTTGGCGCTTAAGGTTGTTTTCTTAGGCAAAGAGTATCCGATTCAAGAGACTCGAGAAAACGGAAGAATTCGAAAGCGAATCGAGCTTAAGAAAGTTGTACCGGTAGATACACAGAGCTTTGAAAGCTGCTTGCCAAAAACGATTGATCCTTTCAACCAGGTTGCGATATGCGTTGGAGGATCTTGGGACAAGATTGCCGAAGGCTACTCGAAAATTGTTGACGGTCAACTCGAAGGAATGGATTTTGCGCCGTTAGTGAAGGAAGCGATTCCGGTTGAGGTTACTACGCCTCTGGAAAAGTTGCACGCATCGATTAACTGGATCAAGAAGAACTTTAGGTATTCGGGTGTAGCGCTCGGCCAAGCATCGATTGTCCCTGCACGGCCTATGCAACTATTAGCTCGCCGGTTTGGTGACTGTAAAGATCAAGCGGCGCTATTGGTCGGAATGTTGCGCGAAATAGGGATCGAGGCCCACGTAGCATTGGTAAACGCTTCCGGTGTTCGCGCACCCTACGAACACGTGCCCGGGCTGAATGCCTTCGATCATGCAATCACAGCGGCAACCGTCGATGGCAAGCAGTATTGGCTGGATTGTACCCACCTCGGTTCGACGTTAGTAAACGTTCCAAGCTACCTGCAAGGCAAGTCTGTTTTGATCGCTGCCGCGGGTACTCAAGCACTCACTTCAATCCCACTGGAGTCGGCAGAGGTCAATTCAGTTATCGAAGATAAGACCTTGATTTTGCAAAATGGATCCATCACCACCCTTAGTAGCGAAATCCACAGCGGTCTGTACGGCGTCGAAAGTCGCCCATCGGCAATGACGAAGACTGTGGAGCAGAATGAGAAGGAAGTCATCGAAGCGGTCCAGAAAGAAAATCCAGTTGCGAACTTCAAGATATTGAAACAAGACGATCCATGGACCATGGATAGTGTCTTCCGCCGAACGACAAAGTTCGAAGGTACCCGGTTGGAGGAGGTAGATTACTCGTCCTCGCGCTACATCGTCGCTTTCAATCGGTTAGTGAGCGAACTGCCTCACCTATATCTGATGGAACCAACTAAGGGAAATAAGGTCGTATCGCGAAAGCACCCAGCCGAAGTATTGGTACCTTTCAAGCGCCGCCGGACGTATACAATCCAACCAGTTGAGGGTTGGGATCTGCAGGTCAACCTAACCGTGAAAAAGGCAGATGTCGGATGCGTTCAACTCTTGCGCAAGGCGAGCAAGCGTGACGATGGAAGTTTCTTTATCGAGATGGAAGCCAGCGCCGCGGCTGGGACGCTGTCACTTGAGCAACTCAAGCAGTTGTATGACATTGCAAAGACATTTGATGATCCACTAAGCGATTGGAACATCGTAGCAATCTTTCGTGAGAAGTACGCTACAGAAGATATGGCTCGCCCTCAAGCGATCGCAAAGTTGAAGCTTCGCTGGGAAACTGAAAAAAGCGGCGCAGCGTTAATTGACTACGTCAATCTACTTTGTGCTTCGGCACTGACGGATGAAGCTCGATGGATTACCCAAAAAGCTATCGAACTGAATCCTCAAGATGCCAATATGCACGTTGCGAAGGGTATGGCTTCTTTCTACGACCTTGCGGGGCGAGAATGCTATCCGGGCATGGAACGTAACATTGCTGAGGAGGAACTGCTTACGGCGAAAAAACTTGATCCAAAAAATCTTAGTGCCTTCGAATACTTGGCAAGCTTAGCCTTTCGAGATATCGATTCCTTGAAACGAAAGACCGCGGGCGACTTCCCCAAGTGCTTGGAGCTAATCGAGGAATGTCAGTCGATAGCGAAAGTAATTTCGGCGCCGATGCGAGACTTACAGATCACATCCCTTGCGCTGCTGGACCGCGTTCCGGAAGCAATCGTCGTTGCAGAAAGTTATCAACTGGATCGAATGGTAACCTCCCTTCGCTGCTTTGAACTCGCCAGAGCCTCAAGATGGAATGAAGTAAAGCAGTTGCGAGAGCAAATAGGTGCGGATCGCGAATTGAAAGCGCAAGTCGCTGAAGTTGTGACCTGCTATCTAGAAAATCGGCAGATGTATGCTGCTGCGGCACAATTCGTTGAAGCGTTCGCTTATCCGGACGAAAAGGGATCACAAGATTTGGCAAAGTACTATAGAACGAGGTCACCGATCGAATTGGATGAATCGCCAACGTCAACGCCCGAGCGAGTTGCTTTAGAACTGTTGAGGCGGATCCACACCTCCGGAACGCAATGGGTCCCGAACAAGTCAGCGGAATGATTCAAGACAAGCTGACGGTCAGCGGAGATGACGAATCCGGTTACCGATGCTTGCTGACAAGAGGCCCTATTCGAGTCCCGATCTTCGTTACGAAGCAATCTGTCGGGTACATGGTGGTTCTTTCCGGCGAGAATGGAACTCCGCTCGCCGAAAAAGCTCAAGATCTTGCGGCGCAAGGGAAGCTCGATGATGCCATCATGTGGATGGATTGGTGCATGGAGCTGTTTCCAGACCCTGTGTTTCTTATGGTTGAGTCAGGCATTCCGGCTGAAGTTATTTGGAAGTCAACCCGCAAGAAGACTCCCGAATTGTTGGATCAAGTCTGCAAGATGCTACTCCCGTGGAAAGGCAATGTTGACGCTAAATATGAAGAAGTCGCTCGTTGGATCGAAGCAGAGAAGTCACAGTCTCGGGTGATCCAGCTTCAGCGATATATGCTGGTCAATCTCGAATTTGAGAAGGCATCGCAGTACGTCGAAGAGGCAAAAAAGTTCCTCAAAACTAATCCGGCATTTTCCGCTACTCGACGAATGCTTGTGTCTCACTTGCTCGATGCCGGGCGGCACGATGAGGCAAGGAAAATCTTCGGCGAAGGCAAAGATCAGTTTTCCGAAAGCGATCGCGAAAATATCGAGCGGCGGTTTAATCAAGCCCGAGGCGAATTCGCAACCGACTTGCCGAACCTTAAAAAAAAGGCTGAGCAATCGAAATCGTTTGTCGACTGGAATTCTTTTCTCTGGGCCTCGATTTTTGCTGACGAGCTGGATGCTGAACTCGTTAAGCAGGTGGCTGTGGTGGTTCGATTTGCTCGTGATCCGCAAAGCTTCCTGACCCTAGCATGTGCAGAAGCAAAAACCGGTCTGATTGATGAGGCTGTTGCAGATTTTCGGTTGCTTTTAGTTCTACAGAATGAAAAATTTGAACACGCAGACTGGTTAGTTGTTGGATTCATCGCCGAACACTGTAACCTTACGGACGCTGCGATTCGGGCCTACGGAAGAGTCGAGAAAGAAAGAAGGTATTCAACAACAAGCAGTCCCAACACTTTAGCGCAGCGACGAATCCGCGCTATTCAAGCGAAATAAATCGCCGCCAACTCTAATCTGCCGCGTGAAGTCTCTGCAACCTATTCGATTTGCCGACCCGGCTCAGGCAAGCCTAAATCGGTAAGCGATTCTGGAAGTCTACTAACTGGTAGCTTCCCGAATTCGGAAGGATGCAACGACTAACTCATCCACTGTGGAAAGCGTCGTACTCCTGCAGGATCGATCTAGCCAGCAACCTAGCAGCTTGCATTTAGCCACAGGTTGGACTGACGAGTTGGACTATCCATTGTGCAAGCGTCCGCTTCCTTCAGCGTCTGCCGCTTCCTCAGGTTGGAATGAGGCTGGATCCTGGCTGGCCCATCAACTGTGGAAGTGGCGCTTCCCTCCGACAAGCTGCTTTCATTTTCACGCGGATGTCGCCGGTTTCGGTCAGCGACGGATCAAGCCAAGCTAAGCTTGTCGGGCATGTCATTCAACATATTCCACTTGGAAGTGAACAGTGTCTATAAAATGATTGACTTTTCAGTCATGACCCGCCACGATATGTCGAATGTTTCAAAACAATATGCCGAAGTCGGCATACTAAATGTTCGGCTTTTGCCCTGCTGTAGGGAGGCCAGGGTTGGGCCAACTCGCCGCTTTGTCTGCGCGGCGAGAAGTTGGCACTCTAAAAACTGCGGACCTGGAGATCTATTATGTTTCGCACCTATCGACTAAACGCGGTCGTGGTTCCTCTGATCGTTCTCGTCGCAGTTCTCACCCTGCCGTGTCATAGGGCGGAGGCGCAGGTCAAGCCCTTCAAGGTCAACGGCGGAGGCAACGCTCCCGAGGGCCTCTCGCTGATCCCCTTCGACGCCGCCCCGTACACCAATTCGGGGACCGCCACGCACCTGGGCAAGTACTCTGGGTTCGGCATCGCCTACGTGACAACTGATGATCCAGGCCCCCTCCCGTCCGGTGCTGCCTTCAACGGATCGTTCTCCGGAGGCTTCGTATTCGTGGCCGCGAATGGGCACAGGCTGGTCTGCAAGCATCCGGGCACGTTCGCGGTGTATCCCGACGGAAAGGGAAGGTTCTACGCGATCTTCGACGCCATCTTCACCCCTGCCAGCCTGACCATCGGCCAGACGACCTACGAAAGCACTGGAAAGTTCATGAACGTCAGCGGCAGCTTCAGGACGATCGCGACAACGAAGTTATTCGACATCGACTTTGGGAACTTTGTCACATCAGAATTCGATTTCAGCTGGGTTGGCGAAGGCTCGCTAGACTTCCCCAAGAAGTGAGGGGAGGAACGCGATCGTTCACCCGACCTCTGGACGCGGTCGCACATGGACACGGAAGGGGACAGCGTGAGATCCTGAGCCGAACATATAAAGGATTGGATTCTGCGTCGTTGTTGTAGGGACGTATTTGAGCTCCGATTTCTTCTGACAACATCTTCCGTCACAACGAATCACTTTCGATATTGCTCGTCGCTAACGTGTTCTTCCCAGTCGACAGTTTTACCATCGAGCTGTTCCTGGATCGCGATATGGGTCATGGCTGTGGTTGCCGTTGCTCCGTGCCAGTGCCTCTCACCCGGCGAGAACCAGACAACATCACCAGGATGGACCTCCTCAACCGGACCACCTTCGCGCTGAACCCATCCGCAGCCAGCGGTAATTAACAGTGTCTGCCCCAACGGATGCGTATGCCATGCAGTCCTGGCTCCTGGCTCAAATGTCACGCTGGCGCCGACCGCGCGTGCCGGAGCGTGTGGCTGGAACAGCGGATCGATTCGGACGGTTCCGGTGAACCACTCACCTGGTCCTTTGGCCGATGGCTGAGTCCCGATGCGTGTAATATTCATTTTTGAATCCTGTGTTTTGGTTGAAAGTTCGTCGGGCGTTGGCTTTGACGCTCGGGAATTAGACCGTATCCACAACGTTGTCCCATCCAGGTAATCAGCGTTGCTCCTTTCACAATCGTTGCTTCAGCTGGCATTTCGACTGCTAACGCCGCCAAGTTGGTGCATTATAACTGTGGACAGTGGCGCCGGCTGCTTGATCTTGGACTGCTGTGATCGGCTAGTCGAATTACGCATTGCCATCCATCTGCTTCGTCACCTTGGATCGCCTCTTTTCCTTGAAGTTGTCAATGTCTTTCTGTTCGGATAGCAGGAATGCAAGGAACGATTTTTTCTGAAATCGACAGGATTGTGCAATACCGAGCAAAAGCAAATAACGCTCAGCGACATTCCTGTAGAAGCTTCCAGAAATCTTCCGCTGAACGGCCAAATGCCGAATCGCTCTTTCGGCCATATTGTTGTTCCAAGGAATACCGTCTTCGCTCTAGAATCGAAACAGGCATTCCCGATACCGAAGAAACCTCTTTTGATAAGTCTGGATTATCTCGCACTTGTGCTCCTGCCGCTCAATGACTTTGCTGAAAAAACGATCCACAGTCTGTTGGTGTTTGCGCAGATGTCTCTTTTTCAAACCAAACTTTTCCACATCCGCCATGATCGGAACAATTAAGTCTCGTACTGCACTGACGAAGTCTTCCAGCTCCGAGTTGAAGGGATTCTTCCAAAGATCGTCGTTTAAGTCTCGGATTAGATGAACAAGGCACTTTTGTTGCCGACACGAACATGCATCGTACCCCCCGTAGAAATCAGAAATAAGTATTCCTGAGTAGTCCTTCAGAATCTCTTGAATGAGTTTTGGTTCTCGTGTTTCCGTTAGTCGAAACACAACATGCAGTCCGTCTGTCAGCACCCAAACATAGTAATTCGATCCTTGTATGTTGAGTTTTGTTTCGTCGACATGGATAAATGGACTTGTCAGTATTCTCTTCAACGACGCTCTCTCAGTTGACCCGTAATACTCAGCCAGATCAGAGAGGAAGTTGACGGTACTATTGACGCTGATCTGTTCATGGAACAAATCGTAAAAAACTTGGGCTATCACTCGATACGGTAGGCGAAGTGTTATGCGCTGATATACGGCCCAAGCGCGAAAGCTATGGCCGAACACGCGATTCCCGAGACGCCTGATTGAAGGTGGCGAATAATATCGTTGGCATAATGTGCAAAAACCTTTGAAACCCACGAATTTTGTGATCGTCTTCCTGCAACCATTTTTCGTAAATGCCAAGTCTATGACAACATGTTCCACGGTTTTGTCAGATGGTTCAAGTTTCGTGCTGCTATGGGCCTTCCAACGTGGACACTTGATGGGACGTTTCACTCGAACGACCTTGCCCGCTTTAGGAGGCGATATACGTTGAAAACATGGGTGCCCCTTGCGCGCGAGGGGATTCTTCGTCTCTTTTGCAATTTCATTTGGTCGCAATTTGATGCGATTCTTTTTGTACTTTTCGTTTGCCGATTGTAATATGCCTTCCAGGGAATCGTGAATTTGAAGACTCGAAGGAGTCGCATTCCGCTTGGGAGTATCTGCAAAAGCCACATCAAATCGAGCAATGGAACTTTGCCCAATTTTTCGCAGTTCTGAAACTAAGAGGGCCAATGCATTGCAATCTTCTAGATTGTATTCAAGAAGCTGCTTTTTCAGTTTGACGTCGCCCGAATCCTGCCACTGCATTCTCCAAACCACCGATTGCAATCCACACGCGTCAGGACTGCTCCAGGTCGCACCCAAATGACGTCCTAGTTCTTTTAGTGTATTCGACCGTGTTGGGAAATATACTTTTCCGAAGATGGAAGTGTTGACATTGACCAACCGACGAATAATTGCCTCAACATCCAATCTTGATGCGGTTGCCATTCGCATAAGTGCTTTTGGCTCGTAACTTCCATAGTGATAGATGGGCGCATCGGAATGCCGGTTGGCGATTTCCAAAAACTCTTCCAAGATGCGTCCTTCGTTTTGAATCGAATCAGCCCACAACGAATAACTCTCGGCTCGCCCTTCAAATCGAATGACGAGGCCAATCAAGTAATTGCTACCGTGGTCCGGAACGCCCTCGATATCAAGATAAATTTCCGTAGGGTGTTGGGGTATGATGGGTGATTGATGGATGTACGTCTTGCCTGTTCGCAAGGCAAGGGCCTGCAACTCTAGATTGAAACCCAATGGACTAACTGGACTCTTTTTTCGCGGTCGCCTCGGTTTGAAGAGGTACGACAGTTGTGTGATCGTGAAGATTCCCTTTTTATGGTACTTCCGCATGACTTTCTCTGTCATTCGGTCTAGAAGAGTCAGACTGTCGTCTTTTTCCGCTTGCTCGAGACACTTTCTTCTGAAGCGACAAATTGGGCAATGATCATTTAGAATTATCGGCGGCGGGGTCGAATCAGGAGAGTCTTTCCACGCCTTGAGCGTTTCGATGGCTGGCTCCAACTGGCCCATCAGCGCAACCAACTTTATCCGCTGAGTATCACCTAGAGCATTTATGATGACCCCAGTGTGCGAACGGTGGCGACGATCATTGCCGAGTACAAGACCGATGAACGCCAACCTGATCTTGTCTTCTTTGGCGATGGAGTCGGTCCCAATTGCCAGATGAGGTTCGACGGGTGACTGTCCCTTTCCATCTGGTTCTTTCAGAGAAAATAACGCATCAGCCGAGGCTTGAAGTCTGTTTGATCTCAAGGTCACTTGAGCAAAGACATCAGCCTTGGCCGTCGGATCGCCCCCTTTGCAATGCTGAATTCTCAATCCGGCTTGCTTCGATGAATTAAGGAATATCTTCAGGCCTGCGGAGGCGCGACCTTCCTTCAACAAGACGTATGGATGGGAATACTCACCGTGCTCACCACGTAGCAAGAGATATGCTTTGAGTTTACACGTGCAATAGGCTACTGCAATTTCATCCGTGATTGGAGAATTCATTGCCAATTGGTGACCTCGCCAGTTTTTGCCGTTGGTAACGTTCACCCAGCCACAGGTAGTGTGCGTTTGGCCACTCGGTCATTCGAGTAGGGGGAATGCTTTCAACTTTTTTGAATTGGTGTAACTAAGAATCGACCCTTTGAACCTTTGAACTTTCAAAGGCGCAGTATCTTGATCCCTAAGTTGAATTGTAAAGGCCTTTCGGCCACTGT
>JANLUJ010000357.1:0-4947 GCA_031363425.1 Pirellula sp. | reverse complement strand
GCTTTTGCAAATCCATGGTAGCGAACTTTCCTGTTCAAGTACCTTTGAAGGCTGATCGAGTGAGACTACTGGACAGTCTATGCCTCTAACTAGTTCCAGAAAAGCGTCATGCGCAAGGACCATCGCAAGATCCGCGTCTTTGATAGTACTAGCAATATAATCTTGTGACGCGTCAGGATCGATTGGCACTATGGTGCAGCCAGTTTTTAGCGCAGCTAGGATGCCTACCACCATGTCCGACGTTCGATTGGCAAGGACCCCCACTCGTGCTATTGGGGGTTTAGGGACATCACCTATCTTGCGAGCTAACTGGTTTGCCAGTCGATCGATGTCACGATAACTGAAATCGCCCCGTTCATCGCGAACCGCAATGGAGTTGGGTGTGCGGAGGACTTGCTCCTCGATTAATTGGTGCAATGTGGTCGCTTCATCGAAATTGACCAAGGGGCCTACAAGTTCGCGTCGCTCGCTTGCGTTCACCATGGGAAGTGACGCGAGTGATTGCCCCAGACCAGATACGATAGCGCGAAGAAGCGATTCATAACAAGAGAGCCAAAGTTGAATAGTCTCGCCATCAAACAGCTTCGAGTTGAAATCGCATTCGACGCGCAAACCTCCGTCTTCCTCGACCAAGTTGAAACCCAAATCAAACTGATAGGTGAAGCGTGGGCCCGCGAAGAACCGATGCTTCAGCCCGCTGAATTTAACCTTTGCCAAGGCTGGGTCAATGTTGAACAACACGGATACGAGTGGAATGCGACTTGGATCGTGCGGTATATCCAGATGCTGAATCAAACGACCAAACGTATAGTGGGTGTTCTCTTGTGCATCGAGGAGAGAGTTCCAGGTCCTGGCTAAGAGGTCTTGAAAGCTCTCATCTGGATCAATTTTTGCCCGGATGGGTAGCGTATTGGCGCACTGTCCCACCAATGTGTCGAAGCCCAAAGAGCTCTGGGCTGAAAATGGCACGCCGACAACGAGGTCCTTTGCACCGCTTAGACGATTCAGCCACAGCTGAAATGCCGCTAATAGGACTGCGAACGACGAGTTCTTGTTGGCTTTTCCAAAACGCTTGATCTCTTCATAGAATTCAGCCGAAAGTAGGAGATCTCGACGTTCGGCACACACCGTTCGGGACAATGGACGTGGACCTTTGTTAGGAAGGTCAAGCGGGGTTGGAACCGTCTTGAACTGAGACAGCCAGTACTCTTCGCATTCTTTCGCTTGCGTGGTTGACCAATAATTCGTTTGCCATCGGGCATACTCTCGCATTGGAACAACGTCACGCAATTGCGCCACACGTTTCTCGCGGATCGCCGAATAGATTTCACTGAGTTCCTCAAACACGACATAGTGAGACCAACCATCGCATGCAATCATTTGTGCCGTAAACACGACCTGATGTCGAGTATTGGAAAGCCTCAATACCTGAACGGCAATGAGCGGTCCACAGGAAAGGTCGAATAGGCGTTGGCCTTCCGCCGCCATGATTTCCTTAACTCGCTCGTCCTGTTGCTGGTCCGTCAGACCACCAAGGTCAACAAACGGAACCTCTAACTTAAAACCGTTCTGGACTAGCACCTCCGTTCCATCGGAATTGAACGTACAGCGAAGGCCTTCATGGCGATCTACGACCATGGCGATTGCGTTACGCATAGCCGCAAGTTCGAATTCGCCATCGAGTACAAACGCATTGCATGCGTGATGAGGCCCGGCCGCATCTGGGCTCATCTGCGCGCCAAGCCACATCTCGCGTTGCCCTTCGGCCAGGGGAAAACTGTCACTTGCTCCTTGCACAGGTGTATATAAAAGTTTGGATGAATCCGGCTTCGGCAAGAATCCATCTGCCTGCATCTCAACGACACTCTCCTTGAATGCGTGGACAAAACGTTGGAGATCTTCATCGGTGTGTGCGAGCGTGAAGTAACATGGGCGGCCTTCCCATATGTGTATGCCCTTTTCACGCATGTAGTACCATAGCAAACTCGCAAACTTAAGGTCGGTTGCATAGTCAATCGCCGCGAATGCAGAAAAACTTGACATGCGAATGGGAACCTGCAATTGCTCCATATGCTCGTTGATGCTCCGGCAGACTTGCTCAACTCGCTCCGTCATTCTCGATTGCAGCTCGGGGCCAGAGTCCTTGAGGAACTTGAGGACCGCATGCGCAGCGGCCATGGCAAGCGGATGTCGCACGAACGTTCCCGCAAAGAAGGTGACACCCACCTCAGGAAACGAATCGTCGCCATATTGCCACATGCCCCCATCTAGCGCATCCATGTATTTGGGTGTACCTGCGAGAATTCCGATTGGCATGCCGCCCCCAACGACCTTGCCGTAGGTAGCCATGTCGGCTTTCACGCCGAAGTATGCTTGAGCTCCCCCTTGATGGCATCGAAAACCCGTAACCACTTCATCGAAAATGAGAGCGGCACCAATCGCTTCCGTAACTTTCCTTAACTCCTGCAGGAATGCCCGCGGCTGTAGACTTGGATTGCGGCTTTGCACCGGCTCTACCATCACGGCTGCGATTTCATCCGCGTGCTGCTTGATGATATCCATGGATTCCGCAGTACCATACTCCAACACGAGTATGTTCTCGACGAGACTAAGCGGAATGCCAGGTGCAATTGGTTGCGCTCGGTATTCTCCGTTCGGCCAGGCCCCGCGAACGAGGACCTCTTCGAACATCCCATGGTAGTCACCAGTAAAATAGACAATTCGATTGCGTCCGGTGACTGTTCGCGCCAAACGCATCGCCGCCATCACTGCCTCGGATCCGGTATTGCAGAAAGTCACTCGATCTAGTCCCGTGAACTCCGCAATCATCTTGGCAACCTTACCAGCCAAAGGTGACTGCGGACCAATTTCGATACCTAACTTCAGTTGTTCCTCGATTGCGGCGATGAGCCAGTCTGGGGAGTGTCCAAAGAAATAAGTGCCAAATCCCATCGTGATATCAACGTATTCGTTACCGTCGATGTCCCAAATCTTCGCTCCCTTCGAACGGGCTGAAACGATGGGATATACCATCTCCTTCCACTGAGATCGGAAGCCAGCCACAGCCCGCGGGTCAGCGAAATGCGGGCGATGATCAGCCGTGTACTTCTTGGAGCCTGAGGTTCGCTTCACATATCGCTCAATCAGCCGATTCAACGCGCCTTCTTGAATGGCGGTCAGTCCGCCTTTTTCTCCCTTCTCGATCGGCTTGTAGGGTCCAAAGCGTTTGGATTCTTCGGGACGACTCGGCGCTGTGGATGGAGTCCCGATAGCAGGCTTCTTAACCACACGAAGCAAACCAACAGTGCTACCACTTGAGGACGCTGATGCTGCTGGCTGCTGACGCCGATTCTGATCAAGAAGTACTTGGAGGCTTTGGATATGTCCGGTCAACAATCGTTGAATATCGGACGCGTCATGCGCCATACTAGAATTGGCTCCCATCGAACTCGGCGCGACAGACGAGACAACCGGTATCGCAGCCGATTTTTCCAGGACTGACGGCGTTACTGGCTCGGGGTCGGCAAACATGTCGCTCGGAAGTTTGGTCTCCAAGAAAGATGAAATCGATGCGACTGTCGAAAGATCGCCCAGCAACTGTCGAAAGGTAATCTTTATCTTGAATCTTGAATCGATTGCTTGGCTTGCTTGCGACAAGAACAATGAATCAAAACCCAAGTCCATGAAACTCTTGTCATCGTTTTCCACTGCCATGCCGGACAAGTTCAAAAAGATTGCTCGCAACTCTTGGACAATCCGCTCCCTCGGGCTGGCCGATACGCGATTGGCAGTAGAGACAGCAACAACAGTCTGTCTGCTTGTGGACTCGATGTCAGTTGCTGTTGGACCATCGGTACACTCACATGCGCTTGCCCTGTCCATGCAAGCCGTACTCACATCATCCGAGACCAGCCTATGGTTTTCGGAAATAGGCTTTGCAGGCTCAATCCAGAATCGCTTTCGTTCAAACGGATAAGTCGGCAAAGGAACGCGCATACGCCTTTGATCGGCATGTAGCACTTGCCAGTCGGGTGTAACGCCCGCAGCCCAGACTTTGCCCAACGCAGCCAGCATCGAACGCATATCGCTTGCACCGTCTTCCGGTTGTCCGAGCGAAGCGATGATGCGACTACTATCGATCTTGGAAGGGTGCTGTAGAGCGAACTGATTTAGTGCTCGACCAGGTCCAACCTCGACAAAAACGAAATCATCCGCACTGGCGAGCAATGTGCTTAGCGCGTCAGAGAACCTCACGGGTTGCCTCAACTGTCGTGACCAATATTGCGCATCGGCCGCATCCTCAGCGGTCACGTCCCGCCCTGTGTAAGTAGATATCCAACGAGTGTTAGGAGTCTGACGCAACGTCCTCTCACACGTCTTCTCGAACTCTGGAAGAATCGGATCCATCATGGCCGAATGGAAGGCGTGGGAGGTAGCGAGCATACGGCAAGCAATATTGCTGACACCAAGCTCCACGCGAAATGCTTCGAGTACCGGCGTTGGACCAGAAACGGTGCACAGCTTCAAGCTGTTCATTGCCGCAATGGACGCTTCTTTGGGCAGCATTGGCTCTACCTCCTGTGCGCCGAGACGAACACCGAGCATCGAACCGCCTGGCAGCGAAGCCATGAGCTTCGCCCGTACGGATAGCAACGCCAACGCATCCTCAAGAGTAAATGTATTCGCCAAAACGGCGCAAACATATTCCCCGATACTGTGACCAATGAGTACATCCGGCTGGATCCCCCTCGACAACCAGAGTTTGGCAAGCGCATATTCGACCGCGAAGATGGCGGGCTGAGTCATCGAGGTCGCATTGATCTGTATCTCCGCATAGTTTCGGGCCGCCGCGTTGGTCGGGTAGAGAACCTCTCGAACATCCTCACCGAGATGACTATTGAGGATCTCGGCACAACAGTCGATTTCCCTTCTAAACACAGGTTCGTT
>JANLUJ010001184.1:0-11713 GCA_031363425.1 Pirellula sp. | reverse complement strand
GTTCGGTGCGCGCCTGGGACTGCTGATTTTCGGTTTGGTGGTCATGGGCACAGTCGTGCTTTTGTTTTTCTTTTACCTAGTTGCGCTCTACAACAACTTAGTCTCGTTAAAAAACCGTTTTGCAAATGCCTTTGCCCAAATCGATGTTCAGCTGAAACGGCGTTACGAGTTGATCCCAAACCTAGTCGAGACCGCAAAGGGATATATGAAGCATGAGAAGGAAACGCTCGATGCCGTGATTCGGGCTCGGAACACTGCCTTTTCTGCTGGTCAGCAAGCCGCCGCCAACCCTGGCGATCCGAACGCAATTCAAAATCTTTCGACAGCCGAAGTGGCATTGGCCGGCTCGCTCACGAAGTTCATTGGATTGGCCGAAGCCTATCCGGATCTTAAAGCAAATCAGAATATGTTGGCTTTGCAAGAAGAGCTGACAAGCACCGAAAATAAGGTGTCGTTCGCGAGGCAGGCTTTCAATGACGCGGTGGCTACGTACAACATTGCCTGCGAAAGTTTCCCAAGTAATTTGGTGGCAGGCTTTGGTCGTTTTGTGCCCGCAAAAATGTTTGAAATCACTGCTCCGGCAGAGCGTGAAGCGGTCAAAGTCCAGTTTTAAGTAGGACATCGCGCCGTGGATTTCTTCGAACATCAAGATCGAGCCCGCCGAAATAGTCGGCTCATGATGGTTTATTTTGCGGTGACCGTAGTATTGGTTATCGCATCGGTCTATTTCGCCTTGATCGCTATCCTTGCTTGGACGACTCGTGGCACGGAGAATTCGGTGCATATGCTCGATTGGAATCCGCAACTACTCGCAAGCGTTGTGGGTGCCATTGTCATCCTGATTGCGACCGGCAGCATTTACAAAATGTGGATGCTGGGCAGCGGTGGCGAACATGTAGCAGTCTCGCTGGGCGGAATCAAAGTCCCGGCCAATACAAGGGTGCTCGAGGAGCGCATCTTGCTCAACGTGGTGGAGGAGATGGCCTTGGCCGCTGGTACGCCAGTCCCGCCCGTGTACCTTCTAGATAAGGAACTGGGGATCAACGCCTTCGCGGCGGGCACAACGCCACAAAACGCAGTTATTGGCATTACCCGCGGAGCCATTCAAACGTTAACCCGCGACGAGCTGCAGGGTGTCATTGCGCATGAGTTTAGTCACATTTTAAATGGTGACATGAAATTGAATCTTCGACTGATTGGATTGTTGCACGGAATTTTGGTGATTGCGCTACTTGGATATCTTCTGCTCCGCATCTTGATCGAGTTACCCAGGCGATCCTCCAATAGTGACAACGACGGGAAGGGCGTCATCGGAGTAATCGCGGCTCTATTTTTGGTTGTAGGGGCGAGGGTGGCTAACGGTTATATCGGAGTGATTTTTGCGAACATGATCAAAGCTGCCGTTTCACGTAAACGCGAATAATTGGCGGACGCTTCGGCTGTTCAATTTACTCGTAACCCGAGCGGCATAGCCGATGCGCTTAAAAAGATCGGAGGGTGGTCGAAACACGCCAAGCTACAATCGGCACGTGCGACCGAAGCCAGTCATATGTTTTTTGGCAATGGCGTCGCTTCACTAATATTCGCGACCCATCCGCCGCTTGAGGTACGAGTCAAACGAATCGAACCTCGATTTAGCGGTCAATTTCCCATAACCGAGGAGGTGACGCATTCGCTTTCAGAGTTGATCGATCCACGATCGCTGTCAATACAATTGGCGGCCTTCAATACATCACACCGATCGGCCTTGTCTGGCGCCGACGAATTGGAAGCCAATCCCCAAAATGCTACTGACAGAATTGGTGAGCCAACGCCCGAGCACATCGAACACGTGCACGGACTAATCGATCAGTTGGAATCGCGGATTGCTGAGGATATACGCGATCCGCTGGGTGCAGTAGCCATCATCTACGCTTTGTTGCTGGCACCTGAGGGAGAAGCCACTCGGGACGACCAGTGGCGGGAACTCGAGAATTCGTGCGATCCTCGAGCGTTAGCAGAACTGAAGCTTGTGCTGGCGAGCGTTGACCAATTGGCTGTTGAGCAGCGATTGCCCGTAGTCTGTATGGCATTGCCTGCTTTGCATCAAATGTCTCCTCCTCAAATCAATACTTTTCGTTTGACTGTTCGGAAACTAATTGAAGCGGACCGAAAATGGACTTTGTTCGAATTTGCGGTCCAGCGATTCATCACGAAACGCTTGGTCCAAAGGTTGAGTCCGCGTCAAACCAAGGGACTACCGCCGCCAGATTTGAATACTATGAAAAAGTCATTCCAAGTCGTGCTGTCGGCGCTAGCTTATGCGGGAGGTAAAACAAGCGAACCAAAGATCGCATTTCGGGCGGGACTTGAAGTCGTCGCATCAAAGATGGGTTCGATGGAGTTACTCCCAACGGAAGGGTGCACTTTGCGAGACTTGAATGTTGCCCTCGACTCGCTTGAATTCGCGCCTTCGAAAATCCATCGGCTTATTTTGGAGGCTTTTGCAAAATGCATAGCAGCCGATCAACAGGTAACATTGGATGAAACAGAACTACTGCGAGTCATTTCGGACGCACTCGGGTGTCCGATGCCCCCCATCATTTCGAATTGAACTGATTCTATGTATCAGCACACGATTCACTAAATAACTAGGCAGAATTAAAATGTACCTTCGATTCAAAGTCGTCATTGCATTGCTGTTCGCTTTGCTCTTTCTGACCGACCCGGCATCGTCTGTTTTTGCAAAACAGGAAGCGACAGCGACCGACCCCAAGTCCAAATTCCAAGATGCGATCGATGCGTTCGTCGAAGCGGACAAGGCCGATCCGCCTCCAGCCGAAGAAGCAGACCTAGGATCGCATGGATTCGCTCAGTCGGGCGACGTGCGTATCCATTTCGTCACAAAGGGTGAAGGGCCATTGGTAGTCATGATTCATGGCTTTCCTGACTACTGGTACACCTGGCGCAAACAGATGCCAGCTCTTGCGAAAAATTTCCAGGTCGTTGCGATCGATCAGCGTGGCTACAACCAAAGCGATCAACCGACGGGTGTTGAAAACTATGCAATGCAGAAGCTCGTTGGTGATGTTGAAAACGTTATCAAGCACTTCAAACGAGAGCAGGCCATTGTCATTGGCCACGATTGGGGTGGAATGGTGGCTTGGCAATTTGCTATGACTCATCCAAGGATGACGGAGCGGCTGGTGATTCTCAATCTGCCGCATCCGAACGGGTTGCGTCGAGAACTGGCAAACAACCCAGAACAACAGAAGAACAGCGCTTATGCAAGATTCTTTCAGACAGCAGTTGCTGCATCGATGTTGAAACCAGAAACATTGGTCGAGTGGGTCAAGGACCCTGACGCCCGCAAGAAATATGTTCAGGCAATGCAGCGTTCGTCCATGGAGGGCATGTTGAACTACTACAAAGCCAATTACCCTCGAGAACCTTATACGATTCCCGAGGATATCGGTCCAAAGGTTCAATGCTCGGTCTTAATGATTCATGGTCTGAAAGACAAAGCGCTGCTGGCCGGCGCGTTGAATGACACCTGGAAATGGCTCGAAAAAGACTTAACCCTGGTGACCGTTCCTGAGTCAGAGCATTTTGTACAACAAGATGCTTCAGAAACCGTTACTCGTACGATCGTGAGTTGGTTGAATCGATGAGCTGAGCGGATCGCATAGATGGGCGAAGCATTTGGAGGCAGCTTGCATTCCTCGTGTATTCGTTCGAAGGCTCCGCCTCGTGTGTCCTCGTTCCAAGGCTCCCGCCTTGGAACGCACTGCCTTGGAGGCTCTGCCTCCAGCAACCGGGGAACCAGCACAAATGCTTCCCGAAGTTGGCGGCGTAAAGTCATCGCCTGCTGCTCGGAGTTAAACGGGAGTAAACGATTCATTGGATGAGCTCGATGACGGTGCCATCTTCTTTTTCTGTTCTGATGACGCGGTGGGCTGATCCCTTTTCGACCCAAAGAGAACTGCGTCCCTCGAAATCGCGGAGCTCGATCCTATAGCAGGGGACCCTAAGGATCGTTTCTTCGGATACGACCCGAATCTGCATTGGAGCCAATGTGTTGTTTTTTGGATTGACAGTGGCAAAGCGAAACTCAGCAACGCCCGTCAAATTCAGAGAGCGAACAAGCAACAACGTCTGCGAAAAATCAACGAATTGTTCTTCTGACTTCAGTGTTCTTTCGAGCTTCTGATTGTAAGGCGACATGAGGGTGACGATGTGCACACGACCGTTTGAGTAGTCGCAATCCGTCGTCAAACCGACTTGACCATTTACCAGCATACGAGTTCTAGATTTACTAGGTTTGAGATTTAGGTCCATTTCCCCAAAAACAGTTTTCGCAAATCCTGGTGAGATGACGCTGGTATGGACTTCAATTCCAGCCGCGCAGCGTATCGCAGAAACTTGGAGCATTCCTTCGCCATGCGTTCCGCTCATGCTATAAGTAAGTACCTCAGGTTTGTCATGTAGCCATGACGTGTCGATGGTTGCTTTCTCCTCCGCTGAAAGGCTCGGTGAGAACGATGCCAAAATAGCACCTAGCAATAATTTGTGATACATGTTTTCTGTCCTTATCGTAGAGGTGAATACTGACGTACCACAAAGTACGCCAACCAACAAATTGCTCCGCAGGCTAGATAAATGCCTGCGGACACCGGTGATTCCGCAAAGAGCCAGTGCGTCTTGCCAGCGACGTGGACAACTGCGAAAGGCGCAAGTGTCAAGAAAATTGCAAATCCCATCAGAAATGATTGCAATTGCACGCGATTGCGTGATCGTCGCAAAGACTTCATTTCTGAAAGATCGATGGCCTGCGGGGCGATGTGGGCAGGCGAACTGCTCATTGCTCGACGCAACGCGTCGGCCTCGCGAGGATGCTGCTTGAGGTACTCGTCTACAATCGCACGAGAGTCAGCACTGCATTCGTTGGCTGCATAGAGCGGAAGCAGATCGTGGACAATGTCTTTACTAATGTTCATGAAGGATACTCTCCGTCAGGTTCCAATATCTGTGTAAGTTTCAAACGCATGCGAAAAATGCGAACTTTCGCGGCAGCGATAGAAAGACCAGTTATTTGTGCGATGTCTGCATACGAAAGTTCTTGTTCCGTTCGAAGGCCAAACAGGACGCGGTCTATTTCCGGTAGCGACTGGATCACTTCATGGATTCGCCGCAAGTCGTCGCGGGTTTCCGCGCATGTACTTGGATCGATACCTGAATCCATCGTATCTGCATCCAATGCCTCCAATCGTGACGCGGCTCGCCACTGCTTCCGAACTAAATTCCTCGCGATGGTGAACAAGTAGGCCTTAATCGAATCCATTTGGAGGCTATTGGATGATGTCCATGCTCGAACAAACGTTTCGGAGGTAATGTCTTGCGCATCATGGGAATTCCCAGTCAACCAATAGGAAAATCGGTAGACGTCTTGCGAATGCTGGGCGTACAGTTCGTGAAAGGTTGTCACTGGCATCTCCTGTTAGAGAGAAGTTGCGAGTCAGCCAAAAGTTACAGAAAAAATGAAAATTATGGAAAACCTAGGGAGGTAGTATGCCAGTGACTCGGCAGGTCGTACCTGCCAGGTGCGGCTTTTTCACCATATCGCGGCAAGGGCGCTCTCGGCTCGGCAAGAGCGAACTACTGGAGAGCTACGGTTCGTCCTTCGGAATTTGCAATCGCCATCGCAACAGGCAAACGTAGAGACCGACTAGGGTTAACAGAAAAAGCAATCCGGCCAGTAAGATCGATACAAAATAACTCCCATTTGGCCCTGCCTTTGCGACCGCGCAGGCAATAGCGGTAACTATCATCACGAACATAATGAAGCGAATCGTAAAGGTGCTCGATGATGTTGTACTGCCAGAAATATCGGCGTGGATGTTGTGCAACAAAACGGTAGTCGTGATCGATTGATTCACAAGAAAAACGAGCGAGAATGGCAAAGCTGCACGAATCGGTCCGAGGTGTAAAAACATAGACTCCAATGCGACGAGCACAATGGCGATCGCGATAGTCGACGCACATGCTAGAAAAGCAAGCCACTTGGAATTGATGAAGTAGTGCCAAGCGGTAATCATGCCCGTGAATGAGCAGATCCATCCTGTTGTAATGATGGATGTTATCTCCACTGCGGCTATAAGTGTCGACAAACTCATCGCGACCAAATGGATGGAAGGCAGCAAAACTCTTGGATATCGCCGAACACCTTTATACGCAGCTCGAATCCGCTGTTTTGTCGCTTTGAGTAACGATCCCACGATGATTCTCCATTCTTTTTTACACGAAATCTAAGAGCTTACTCGAGAATTTCTGGCCGAGGGGATCCCACGGTCAAGGGGGTTGTACCGCTTTCGTATCTCTATCTTTGCGGGCCCCCATCGAGCTCGTCTTGTTGGAGCCAACGCTTATTGGCTAAACGGGTGTGCCACGCGAACACCCGCTTCCCCACCCAGTCCAACGCCTGTGGCGTTGGACTGGGTGGGGAGGCGTGTAATGGTTGATGAGATCGCTTCTAGCCGGGGAACTTTACGTCCAATGGGCAAGCCCATTGGGGCGTTCCCATCTAAGGCAACAGCGTTAACGTCACACGTCGAACGTCCATGACCGATTGTCCAGGAATTTCGATGGCGCGAAGGGTGAGTGGTCCCTGGCCGGCGGACAACACGATCTCTCCCAGTCTAAGTGAATGGAAATCCTTCATTTGACTCTCGCCGTTGGGACGGGGCAACGTATCTTGATTCGTGTTCAGTGGAGGATCCCAACCGGGTTGCACTTTTCCATTCAGCCGCGCGCCTTCAAAGGAAAACTCGATGATCGAACCGGCATCCACTTCTCTGCACGTGTAGTCGAGCTTAACCTCATAGCGACCGCTTGTTTTGACATCGAGTAACCAAACCATGCTGTCAATCTTGCTAGTCCAGTTTACGAAGTAAGAACAGTTCGGCGCGCTACTGCTACGTCTGATATTGCCGCCTGGCTCGCCATCGCGAGCAGGGAGCATGGTTATTGGAAACTCTCGATAACCTACTGGTATCGGACGAGGATCCACAGCATTGCTGCCTAGAATATTTCTTTTAGCGAACGGGTGCTTCTGCGTTTTGGCTTCACCGACGTCGTTCATTTCCTGCCGCCACGCTTTGCTTGCCTCAACGAGTTTACGGGCTAGCGCGATTTCTTTGTCGTTGATGGGTGTGGTCTGACCAGGGTCGGCAACCATGTCGAAGAGCTTGCCAGCGCTATCGAGGCGATGCGTCTGAGTTCGAACGCTTACGCTGCCAGCCCAAGTGGAAAAGATCATTCGATCTGTCCAGTCGATTCCCTGTTTGAGTAGCAGTGGACTTAGGTCGCGACCATCGATCGGCATGTCCCCCATGCGATTGACGCCGGTTAATGCAGTGAGTGTGGGCAGGAGGTCGATGGCACCCGCGATCTGCGTGACGGTATGGCCTACAGGTAGTTTTGCGGGCCAGCGGATGAAGCATACAGACCGCACGCCTCCTTCGTCGGTAGTACCTTTCTTGCCCTTCATTCCGCCGGTCCATCGCAAGGAATTCGGTCCATTGTCTGAGAAGTAGAGAACCAACGTATTGTCCTCGAGATTGTGCTCTTTGAGTTTTTCCAAAACGCGGCCCACGTTCATGTCCTGGTTCTCGAGCATCGCCAGCGCACAGCGAGTTTCATCCGCGACTTCCTTGCTAGGATCCGTTGCAAATTGGGTGAGTGGCTTGTCTTTGAAACGCTGCCAGTCTTGAGTCGGTGCCGCCCACGGCGAATGCGGAGTGGTAAAGGGAACGTAACAAAGGAAAGGCTTGTCCCGATTCTTATCGATGAAGCCCAGAGCTTGATCGGTGCAAACGTCCACGATATAGCCTTGCGTGCGAATCATGCGCCCATTCTCCTCAAGCGGTGCATCAAAGTACTCACCCCAGTGCCCGGACGTATGTCCAAAGTATTCATCGAAGCCTCGCGCCATCGGATGGTATGGCCATTGGCTTCCATTATGCCATTTACCAAATGCGCCAGTGGCGTAACCTGCAGCTTTGTATGCATCTGCAATGGTTCGTTCGTCCAAATCCAATCGCTCTAGACCAGTAGAAACACCGCGAACTCCCCCTCGCGGATGATATCGCCCCGTGAGGAACTCGGCTCGAGTTGGCGCACAAACAGGGCAGACGAAAAAACGATCCAACGAAACGCCCCCCTTGGCGATCGAGTCAATGTTCGGGGTGCGAACTTGCAAGTTGCCCGAATGGCTGTAGTCCCCCCAGCCGGCATCGTCTGCCAAAAAGATGACGATGTTCGGCTGCGTTGCTTGGAGCCGAACACAAAGTAGCCCGAAGATGATGAGGATGCGAATCGATGTATTCATGCGAGGTTGTTTTTAGAGTCAATTCATCATTGGGAGCCTGATGCAATTATCGTGTTTCCCACGCTTTGGAGAATGTCGTTAATCGAACAATCTGGAACGCATTCTAGTCTTTTTTTACCACGGAAAGCCCGGAACACACGGAACGAAAAAATCCGATGTGGAACTGACAATACCGAAAGGCCGACGCCATGTCCCCAGTTTACCTTGCTTTCGCTTTAGCCTTTGCCTTGGCAGGTTTCAATTTCTCATCCGGCAAAATGTTGGCAATCAATCGCGGCACGTAACTGTTGTATCGCTCATCGGGCGAAGGGCCATTCGGCTTGATTGTTGCGATGACGTCATGGAGCGGTAACGCAACGTCGCCGAGCGCTTCGATGGCCGCCAGTGCTGGCATCGCAATCATAACACCGTTGGTCTCGGGGGAGGCGAGCGAGGCAAGGGTTTTCAAGGCCGACTCTCTGGCTTCTCCATCGCCGTACAGTCCAAGAGCTTGTGAGGCGACAATCCGAACACTTGGGGATTCGTCTAACAGCGAATCCAGCAACGCAGCTTGATTCAAACGTACCGTTTCTGCGCCGCGCATCGAAAGGCCGAGTGCGCCCCAATAGCGAACGGCATTGTCTTTATCCCTCATCAACGCGACAAGTTCGTGCCCATTGTCTAGATCGATGCGAGAGCTAAGTTCAGCGGCGGCAACAATTCGCTCCAACGGGTACTTTGCTGAATCGCGAGCCAAGTCATACGGCGTTGATCCCTCGGACCTCGCATGCATTTCCGGTTCAGGCAAAAAGCATACGTCTCGTACAGTTTGAACATGCGCTCGCTGGGCATCTCGCAATTTCCCCAAAACGTCGCGATGCTCTTCTGATTGGGCCAAGTTATGAACTTCGTCGCGATCGGTTTGAAGATCATAAAGCTCCTCAACCGCTTTTGGGACGCGCCAAAAAATCGATTGAGCATCATTGGTATTGCCAGCCGCATAAAGTTCATTCCAGACGCGAGTCGTCGGGGTTTCGAATTGGTAAGAAACTCGCTGGGCCTGAGATACATGTGGGTTGTAATTGCGAAGATAAACGTAGCGTCCGTCGGTAACACTACGAACCATGTCCATGCGTTCATCCATTCGGCCTCGTTCACCATATAGAAACGGTTGAGGTTGACTCTGGTGGGGACCTGCAAAAGCGTATCCTTGCATCCATTCAGGCGGTTTGATGCCAGCCAGACTCAGGACCGTTGGTGCGAGGTCCACAAAGCTAACCAGCCGATCGGACGAGCCACCAGCTTTGTACTCTGCCGGTGCGAGGTGTTCCCATTTTTTTGGAAAGTAAACGACCATCGGCACATGCAGTCCCGAATTCGACGGCCAGCGTTTGCTGCGTGGCATACCACTCCCGTGATCTCCGTAGTAAAAAACGATTGTCTCATCGGCAAGTCCCGCGTCTGCGATCTCCTTCAAGTGGCGTCCCGCGTCGGCCTCGGCGTCGCTTACTTTGTCATAGTACTGAGCCCAGTCCTCTCGAACCTCGGGAGTGTCTGGGTGGTAAGCAGGTAAACGAACCTTGGCCGGATCGGTGATTTGTTTGTGCGGGCGAGTGCGAATCTGGCTCTCATGACTCTTGGTTGAATTGAAGACAGCAAAGAAAGGCTGTCCGTCCGTTCGATTTTTCCAATGCGATTTGTTCGTGGTGTCGTCCCAAACTTTTCCTGGTTCTCGCAGGTTGTAATCGGTCTTGTTGTTGTTGGTGCAGTAGTAGCCTACCTCGAGTAGAAATTGTGGAACCATTTTCGTGCCAGCGGGCAACGACACCATCGAACGCATATGCAGACCACCGTTACTAGATGGATACACTCCGGAGATGATAGCGGTCCGAGCGGGAGCACACACGGGGGCAACGGACCAAGCATGCTTGAAAATCATCCCCTTGGCTGCCAGTTTGTCTACGTTTGGAGTTCTTGCTAGCGAGTCGCCGTAGCAACCCATCTCTGGCCCATGGTCTTCACTAGTAAGCCAGACAATATTCGGTCGGTCATTAGCCGACACGTACCACGTCGTGTGAAGAACGATAATCAAAGCCAAAAGCCTAACAAACGAAGCGTTGCTTTTCATTTTGATGATTCATCGGTGAGAGTTTTCTAGTCGACCGGCCAACAGAATACTATTTGTAGCATGGCCCCCTGGGCCGTGTAGATCGAATTGTTTAAAGTGGCCGGCAGTATATGCTATGTCGTTTCTTAAAAAACATTAATTTTTGGTTCGGAAATAGGATAGCTTGGCCTACTAGTAAAAGGTTATCAAATGAGCAGCGATGTCAAAAAAACGGAACCGGTCTCGCACATTCTTGAATGCTTTCGATTGCGTGGCAACTCCCGTTATGGAAAAGAGGCAGTGTCTCAGATCGAACATGCCCTTCAGACTGCGTATGCCGCTGAACAGTCCAATGGTTCGCCTCAGTTGATTGCGGCGTGCCTGTTGCATGACGTTGGGCATTTATTGCACGATCTACCCGATGACGCCCCCGATAAAGGGATCGACGACGAGCACGAGCAGCTCGGCGCTGCTTGGTTGATCGAATACTTTTTGCCCGAAGTGGTCGAGCCGATTCGATTGCACGTTGCAGCCAAACGTTATCTATGCGCTGTGGATAAGGAGTATTTTTCCAAGTTGAGTCCTCCATCGGTCCAAAGCTTAGAACTGCAAGGAGGTCCGATGACCAAATCGCAAGCCGAACATTTTGAAGTGCATTCGCACTTCAAGGCAGCAGTACTTCTTCGCCGTTTCGACGATCAGGCGAAAATTCCTCACTTGCCTACGCCTCCTCTCGAACACTATGAGCAACACTTGATGCAATCCTTGCTCTCCAGAATGTCCACGTAGTCGGTCGCCAATCGCGCTGTTCGTCCATTTCAAAACACGGAATGAAGCAGCGATCATTCGATTCTCCCATCGAACAACCCAACTTCTTATTGTGAAATGCAGGTGACTTCAACTCGACATAGTGCCCGGTCTGCTTCCCTGGGCCGTGTTGCACTGAGTCTGGCGGGCAGCTCAAGCTACTCTAACAGAACTCCTGCGAAATTCGAGGTAGCTGCCTGGATGACCGCCACGGATAAGGCCGCTTTTCGAGGCAAGCTGCTTAATCGCACCCATTCATGATCGCTATGTAGCAAATCACCTTCTGGGCCAAAAGTGTCAATATTTGGAAGCCCCAAGGCTGCCAATTTGTTGCCATCGCTAGCTCCGCCAGATGGCTTCCATTGAATGGCTTCACCGATGCATGCGCCGGCCTGCTCCGTTAACGCCATCCATTTTGCGGTGCAGCCATCGATATTTTTTGGCGATGAATGGAT
>JANLUJ010001125.1:0-5664 GCA_031363425.1 Pirellula sp. | reverse complement strand
CAGTTATTGACGCGTGATACGATCCAGAAAAGTTCAATCTTAAAGGCATTGTCTAACGTATAAGCCGGGTCTTGTTCCCGTGATGCTGTTGACGGCGACCCATTGCGAGCAGGATTGGCAATGGGGCTTGCTGCTTGGGGTGCAATGGTTCGATTCGGCTCGATTCCGTTCAAGTAGTGATACCTAATCCTGCTTTCGTAGCTATCGGCTTGGTCCCCGAACTTTTCACGATCGGAATCCGTCAGCTCTGGGAGCGGTATTCGCGGTACGCGGACCTTTACATCTTCTATCAAACGCTTGAGCTCCGGACGAGTCAGCGGAGTTGATCTCGTTCCGATTACCTCTTGTCCAATCAAAGCTCCAAACTGAAACAGTACACATCCGAATGCAACGCAACAGCTCCATCGACGTAATGACGACTTCATAATTTCTCACGATTCTTTTTTTGAAAGCAGAAGGTAATGTTTAAATCGCCGTTAGCCTTCTTCGCGGGCAATTGTTAGTGCAGGCTGAGTCGTAACTAGATAGCGAACCGATTTTTCGTCAACTTTGCCGTTCGTACTTGAGCACTTCAATTTGACTTGAATTCGAATGTTGCTCCCCAAAACCTCGCTGTCGTCTGCTAGGCTAAACTCATCGAGCTTGGCACCGTTTCGCCACAAGTCTTCAGTTACATAAACGGGCGGGCTGAGCTTTCTAATTTCGCCAAGCTTGGTGCCCGATTGCCATTCTCCAAGCATCTTCTGCAGGAGCTCTTTGGCTTTCGCAGCGTCGGACATTGGGGCCTTGGTCGGTGAACAACCCGCCAACATCAACGTCAAGGCGACAAGTGCGAATCCTCTTCGATTTAGATATGAAACGAATAGCATTATTCAAATGCTCCCGCAGAAAGGACTTCGCCATTGTTGCAAGAACCGAAAGCTCGCCACACGGCGAGATCGATGCTCTGGCCAACAAATGTGACGGAACCATCGCAGCGAGCAACTTGAACTCCGCCCGTATGATAACTCTTGGCGGTAGTTGAAATCCTACCCGGCGGGAACATACAAGATCGGCTTTGTGGTGGAGCAACGTGGAAGTAGTTGCTCGTCGTGTGACTACCTTGCAACCATGGTGCTCCTACGTTGCTGTTTCGCTGGAATTGCAGATCAAGTGGGTTTATGGCTTTGCAATCTCGAACCGCTTCATCCGGCGTAGTGGGGTTGGTTTGTGGCCAGAAGGTATCCATCGGAGTTGAAATCGCATTGCTGAAGTCTCCTTTGCCGTGTTCACTAAATGCGGCTGTGTTGGACAACCCGTCTGTTACGGATGCCATCCTCAAATAGGTTGACGGAATAAACGGACCATTCGGATTTGGGTAGCCATAGTTTGGGTCACTTGAGAGAGACGGGGCTAAAGCATTGAGAATGCCGGAACCTTGATTGCTGCGATAATTGGTACCGGCCCAACCAACCGGAACGGTCGAAACAGGGTCCGATGGACAAGTGAACGTTGGAATGTTTACAGCAAGAGCAGATGTGTTGCTCACGTGATTCCATGCCACGTTGAAGTCGACCATGTTGTAGGCGTTATTTTGTTCCATGTAGGGCAATAGTTGTGCATGCGTCGAAAGTCCTGAGGGGCTTCGACCTGCCGGCAATCGTTTGTTCGTGGATTCGTAATTGTGAATTGCTAGGCCAAACTGCTTGAGATTGTTGCTGCACTGCATGCGGCGAGCAGCTTCGCGTGCGCTTTGAACCGCTGGCAACAAGAGTCCAACTAAGATTCCGATAATGGCGATGACAACGAGCAATTCCACGAGCGTGAAACCTCTTTGTCTTGGCATAGACTTGGAAAAAATGGACATGGGAGAAAATCCTTCCAGATAAAGTAGAATAACCGCAAGAAATAATTAGAAATAAAACAAATCCATTGCTACAACGGCTGATGCATGGCCTACGGGAACATACATGGTGTGCAATGAGGGAATTAGATGGTGCCTGCGCTCCGCGTCACGGCAATTTAGTGTCGCTCCGCGTCACGGAAATTTAGTGTCGCAGAGCGACACGGCCACATGAATTAATCCCGAGAACTTCTATCGAAGTGCTTACACTTGGCAAGCTACTAAGGACTCGTTGAAAGACCAAGCAGATTTCGGACCAGGGGCCCAGAAATATGACCTGATACAAATGAGTCACGAAGCCCTACACCGTGGCTCGTGGTGGTGGATCGAGAAGATCCAAAGAGGGTTCGATGGGTTTCGAATCGTTTTCGGTCGCTATACTGCCTGCCAAAAAGCAAACGTTCGCAAATTGGAAAAGACTTAAGTGACTTGGTTGCTGTCGAACCACGACTACTCTAGATGGTTGGATTGGCGCTGACAACGGAGCTGATCTACAACGACCATTTTTGCAACTGGATGATGGCAATGAAGAATCGTCTGATCCAGCGTCATTTAATGAAGCCACTAGTCCCACAGATTTTGTACGAGAGTGCTGGAGGTAATCTCCACAACTCGCGCAAGCTTTACTGGTAAAACCGCCGCCCAGAAACCAAAAAACGAACATGCATGCAATTAATGCTTTGCACTCAATCCGTTTAATGGAAATCGAAACCAAAATACACCGTTGGAAAATTAATGAAGGGCGGAATGCAAAAAAAACACCTTTGCACGCTGCATTGTAGCCACGAGGATGACATTCGTCAATTAATCTGCGAGTTTTCGTTTGTTTTGTTAGCGTAGTTTGAGCCCCGGGCCCGAAGGAGGTGGGTCATGGCGTCCACTACCAATTCGTGCGTCGAAGCAACAGCCAAGTTGGTAACGCACTTGCGATAACCAACGTCAATGCCAAGCCCGACTCTCGATTCTTGATGCCGTAATGCAATAGATCAAACATCCGCATCGCGACCGTCGTTACTTGAGGCGGTTGCACCAAAAGGTAACTCGATAGATCCGCGAAGGACACAAAAAACGCGACCATTAACGCTATGGCAACAGGTTGCTTTACTGCCGTCATGAGAATCCAGATACGGGTTGCATACGGTAGCCCCTTGTCCAATGACAACAGGTTGGCATTGGTCTTTTTGAATCGCTCCGCTGCAAGCCAGAGCACTCCAAACGCGATAGGCAAGCATCTGCTTTGCAGGGCGAATATTGGGCCGCACAAAGTGCGATCCGCCAAAAATCCAATCCACGCCGGCTCGCGTCGATCGAAAACGGAAATGACAACCAAGTTAATTATCGGACCGGGAATCGCCAACAAAAATGCCATCAATCCGATCGCCAGCCATGTCAACCATCGGCCTCTTATACATCCCAATATTAAAACACCGAGCACCACAGCAACACACGATGCATACAGACTCAGCTGAAGGCTCCAGCCAATTTCATTTGCAAATGTCTTCGATTGAACGATGGACTGAATCAACACAATTGGCGACCAACCTCGCCGGATTTTGTCGCTATCCATTGTCGCTATCCAGCCTGCCTTGATGATCAAGTTGACCAAGGGGACTAATGCGACCATCGAAACAATCGCCCACCCAATCATCATCCCTATCCAGCGCCCTGCGCCCTGCAATTCAAACGCTTGGAAGTCCGATGAGCTGGATGCAAATGTCTCCCCACCGATTCTCGAATGCAATGGCCAAACCAAAGCAAGCACTACACCCCCAATGAAGGCAGCAAAGGAACACGCGAGAAAAATCGAACTCGCGTTTAGATCATTGAATTGAACCTGTTGATAAACGGTTTCCGTAATGGTGGGGACTTGAAAGAGATTGGTAACGACCATGTCATTTCCGGTCATGGCAATGCTCCACACGGCACAGGCTGCGATCCAAGGCCAAAGTTTCGGAATTAGAACGACGTACATGGTAACCCGTGGACCGTAATCGAGTAGAGCCTGGCGGGAACTGGTGTCAACCGATCGAGTGAGTCCTAAAGCGCAAAGTAAAAAACAGACGGGGGTCGTTGCCACGGCATGGATCCAAACCACCGATGCAATCGCCCGGGTTGGCGAGATCGCAGCCGACACTTGACTCAATCGAAACCAACCTTGAACTCCAAAGCCCGCGCTCCAGGCGGTGGCTTGAACATAGATCGGAATCAAAATCAAGCTCAATACGATCACAGACATCCATCGATGCAATGGTACGCGATAGCAAATGACGAGAAGAGCAAGGATCAAGCCAAGAAAAATTGCAAGCACGGATGTGCCAAGGCAAACTACAAGCGTATTGAAAAACGGTGAGTTCAAGTTAGACCGTCAAGCCAGTAATGCAATTCGAATTGGGTCCGCAATTATAATGATCATATGTACGAGGGTATTTTTGTCCAAAGCGGCCAGGCCATTTCTGCGAGACACGGTCAAAATCGGTCTGGCGCAACAACGCCGGTTAAACGAGAAGCGGTCACAACAGCTTGAACCATCCCTGAGGATTGAGCGCGATTTTGCCAAGCGATGTCATGCGCCGTTCCGTGAGCCACGCTTGTTCGAACGATCGGTAATCCCAAGGTCACGTTCACTGCGTCGAACATGTCCAAAAGCTTCAATGCAATATGTCCTTGGTCATGGTACATTGCGACCACGGCATCGAATCCGCCATCGACGGCCTTGGGCATCAGCGTATCAACCGGCAAGGGACCTACTACATCGATTTGACACTCCCTGGCACTTTCGACTGCAGGCGAAATAATGTCACGCTCTTCTAACCCAAAACGGCCGCTCTCGCCAGCGTGCGGGTTCAGCCCAGCCACTGCGATCCGCGGTACGCCAGGCAATTTCATGGCTTTTCGAAGGCGCGTGAATACATCATTGGCAAGTCTTATCTTTTCTCCAATGCTATCGATCGTTAAGTGTTCAAACACGTCTCGCAGTGCCATGTGCAGCGTAACATGGACGACCCCAAACCCTGCCTCGCCACCATGCCTTGGACGACCGGGTGGCAGATATAGCATCATGGCATGCTCCGCAACTCCGCAAAGGTGAGCGAGGAGTTCGGTATGTCCTGGCCAATCGTGACCGGCGGCAAGCAATGCAACTTTGTGCAAAGGTGAAGTAACGATGGCATCGACTTCGCCATTGAGAGCCAAGTTGGTTGCTCTCACCAAACAATCGTAAGCCAATTGGCCGCCGCGCTGGTCGACGATGGGTTGGGTCGCTTCGTCCGCTTCTTCACTTCCAGTACTCAAACACCAAAGCGTCGGAGGCATTTGCGTTTCTGTTTTCGATTTCGCCAACCATTCGGGAACCGTTTCGACCGCGACAATATTCAGATCCAATGCGGAGGTCTTGGCAGCTTGTCTAAGAATGGGTGGACGTCCCAATACCAACGGTCGGCAATGTGCATTTAACAGACCGCTTGCAATCGCTTTGACTATGACTTCGGGACCTATGCCAGTTGGATCACCAATTGTAATGGCGATAGCAGGCTTGTCTTTTTCTCCCATATCAAAGCGGTGCTTTCGATGCAAGTTTTGCCTTCTCGATTGCTTTTGACAGTGCGTTGATCGTTACTGCGGAACGCCAAACATCCACCACCTTACGCTCTCCATCCATCACCAAAGTCGTCGGATAGGAAAAACCGCCAGCGGTCATTAGCTGACTTAAGCTAGTCCGGGAGAATTCGGCTGGATCGAAGTAGATGGGCAGGTCACCCGCGTCGATTTTTTGAAGAAATTTG
>JANLUJ010001098.1:0-3811 GCA_031363425.1 Pirellula sp. | reverse complement strand
TTCGTCGACGCCGTCGGCGCTATCCGTCAGGGATCGGCGATGCGGAAGCACTCCCTCCTCCATCCCTACCATATAGACGAACGGGAACTCCAATCCCTTGGCACTGTGGTAAGTCATCAATGAAACGGCATTCCTCTGCAGTTCTTTTTCTTTCGGTGAACCAAACTCGCGACCCTCAAGTGTTACCTTCGATAGAAAATCTCCTAAATCTGGTTTGTTCGACTCGCGCTCAAACTCTGCAATCGCGTTGATCACTTCTTCGAGCGAGCCAATCCTGGCCGTTGCTTCTTCTGGATTGGGATACAAGCGATTGATTTCACGCCGATAGTGAATCGAATGGATGAAGTCTCTGGCGGCACCGGTCATATTGCCGGAGTCCTCGATCGACTCCGCATCATCATCCTCTTCGTTATCGCTAGCCTTCGGATCGGCAGGTTGATTGGAAGAATCTGGCTCGAAGGTGGCGTCAGGGGACGCTATTGAGATACCTTTGAATTTTCGGGAGAATTCCTCATGGAGAAATTTCAAGCTATTGATGCCTTGCTGTGCGGCAGACGGAAGCGTCTCAATGAAGGCCTTGTCTTGCATGATCTTCCAAACGCTCGTACCAGTGGCTACAGCTTGCTTAAGCAGCTTGTCGACGCTGGAGGCACCCATTCCGCGTGGAGGTACGTTGATAACGCGGAGCAACGAGAGCTCGTCGTTTGGGGTGTCAATCCATTTGAAGTAGGCGAGGATATCTCGGACTTCTTTGCGATCGAAGAAAGACTGGCTGCCAGTGATAACGTATGGAACCTTACAGCGGCGCAATTCCATTTCAAATGGTCGAGGCTGCTCGTTGGTTCGAAAGAGAATGGCAAAGTCTTTCGGTTGCGTGGTGAGATCCTTTTTGAGTCTTGCATCGATTTCTTGGACGACCCCCTTGGCTTCTTCGGCTTCATCGGGGAACTGGAGGATTCGAGGCTGGGCACCGTTGGGTCGTGCAGCTCGCAAGATTTTGTCGTGCCGTTGCGTATTGAACGAAATGAGCCTATTGGCCATTTGCAAAATAGAATCGGTAGATCGGTAGTTGTCTTCTAGACGAACGACCTTCGCTTCGCTCCAGTCATTCTTGAAATTAAGAATGTGGCGAACCTCCGCCCCACGCCAGCCATAGATCGATTGATCGTCGTCGCCCACCACACAAAGATTGCGGTGGTCGATCGCAAGGGCGCGAATGATGCGATACTGCGTTCCATTGGTGTCCTGGTATTCGTCGACAAGGACATGATCGTACTTGGAAGCTTCCTCGCGACGAACTTTGTCGTTTTCGGTCAGTAGCTGTTCTGTGCAGACGAGCAGATCGTCGAAGTCGAACGCAGCATGTAATTTCAGCGATCGCTGATAGCGTTTAAAAGCACTTGCGGCGATGTGCTCTTTGTCCGACGTGGCCGCCGAGTCGGCTTGTTCGGGGCGAACACCTTGGTTCTTCCAGCGGCTGACGATACTTAGAAAGTCCGATGGTTTGAGCATGTCATCGTGCACTCGGATTTCGCGTAGAACGGTTCTGGCTACGCTTTCCGCATCTCCGCGATCATAGATCGTGAACTTGTCTGGGTACCCAAGTTCCTTTGCATGCCGCTTTAGTATTTGAACGCAATGGGAATGGAATGTTCCGACCGCGGGACGCGGTGGCGCAGGCTGGCCGCGTCGAACTTTCTTAGGCAGCTTGAGCCGGTGGCTGATTCGCTCCTGCATCTCCAAAGATGCTTTATTGGTAAAAGTAACAGCCAAGATGCGGTCAGGACGAATTCCGTTTCGAATGAGATTGGCGACACGAAATGTTACCACTCGGGTTTTGCCGGTACCTGCGCCCGCCAATACCAGTAGCGGGCCAGATAGCGTGTCGACTGCGTCTTGTTGCGGTGGATTTAGTTCTGCCATACGGGTCAATGTAGTGCAGACAAGATGCAGGAAAAGCCGAAAAACCAACTTTGGCTTTAGCCCCTATGTCGTCAAAGTAGCCTTGTCACCGTTGCCGGCTGATTGACCGGCGCAACCCGGTAGCATGGTCCAAGGATGGGTTACCAACAACCTCGCAATCGAATGAGTAGTGTCGGGCTCGCACGTCGGGCTCGCACGTCGGGCCGAACCGGACGCTAATGCGTTCCGGCTGATGAGCCGCTGGGCGCTAGCCGCGGGTGGCGGAATTTGCCATGCAAATGCAGTCGCTATACCGGCGGCTAGCGCCTTGCCGCTCACAAAGTGAGTGCCGTTTTTTCTCGGCTCGGAGAGCCGAGCTACACTGTGTGGTTGAGGTATAGCATGTGGAAATTCAATCGTTACAAGGGGTGCCGATGGGACTCATCGTGCTTCAAGCAGGATTGCTGCTCACGAGCGCGTCGGTTCACAATCCATCGGAAAAATCGATCTTGTTGCCGAGAGAGACGCTGCAGGGGGGCCATGCAACGGAACCCTTCTAGTGGCCTTGGGTGAAAAAAGAACTGGTTGGAAAGTTAGGGCTTTGGACTCGACGAAAGGGGGGCCAGCTGCTATTCTTTCCCCTCCGTAAACCGGTCTGTTCCGGGATTTTCGTTTTTGCAACTGTTTGTTTCTGAATCCATTATGTACGCGATTATTTGTGACGGTGGTCGTCAATTCAAAGTTCAAGAGGGGCAATTGCTCGACATTGACTATCGAGACACAGCTGTAACCGGAGATAAAGTTGATTTCGATCGCATACTTGCAATCGGCGGTGATTCGGGGCTCAAGCTCGGCCAACCAACGCTTGCCGGTGCCAAAGTCAGTGCCTCGGTGGTCGGCTTAGAACAGGGCGAAAAGATCTATATCCAGAAGTTTCGCCGTCGTAAAAACTACGAAGTGCGAACGGGACACCGCCAGAAGTACACTCGTATCAAAATCGAGTCGATCCAAGGCTAACGGTAGTCTGATCTCGACGGAAGTGGTTGGTGTGCCATGCCCTCAAAACACCTTCTTCTTACCGGCTACCGCGGGTGCGGCAAATCGGCCATTGGCAGACTTTTGTCTGAATCCCTTTCTCGCCAACTAATCGATACAGATGTCGCAATTGAGATCCACACTGGTCAGTCCATTGCGGAGATCTTTGAACAACTTGGGCAAGACGGATTTCGCGATTTAGAATCAAGTCAAATCGCCAGCCTTGTTTCTCTGAAGGATCCCGCAATCATCTCGCTGGGTGGCGGGGCCATATTACGGCCTGAAAACCGGAATTGCATCCGAAACTTGGGGAAGTCGGTTTGGTTACAGGCCACTCCGGAAACAATTTTCGAGCGGATCTCCAAGGATAGTTCAACCCAAATGCGGCGCCCGAAACTCAGCAAACTCGGTGACATGGACGAAATCCGCTCTGTCCTAGCGGAACGGGTCCCATGGTATAAAGAAGTTGCTGATTTTACCGTTTCGACCGATGGGGTGACTGTCGAGCGAATTGCCGAAATCATTGTGGATTGGTTTCACCCTATCCCTTAAACTCCACCGGAAAATTGCATGGGCCTGACTGAGATTGGACTGTTGCTTGTCGGGTTGGTGCTTGGCCCGTTTATCAACTTTGCTGTTTATTCCTTTGCCTACTTTCCCCGTCCGATAAGTCCTTGGCAAGCGCGACCATCCGAAATTCCTGACCCAAGCGGGAGTGCCAAACTCCCGATCATTGGCTGGATGTTTCGACGTCGAGAGAGCGTCCACTTTGGCCGAGTGTTTTGGCTGAGGCCCTTTCTAATTGAACTGGCAACGCCCATTGCCCTAGTGGTTTTGTATCGCTACTCCATGGACGGCGCATTCATGCCACGGG
>JANLUJ010001093.1:0-3717 GCA_031363425.1 Pirellula sp. | reverse complement strand
GTGAGTGTTTGGTGGTGGTTAGCTGGTGGGGTTCTTGTTTTGGCTGCCGTTGCTGTTTATTTCTTGAAGCGACGCACGCAATCGCATAATCAAGCCGTAAATCAACCCTCCGCCGAACAGATCGCTCACTCACAGTTAGAGTTGTTGCTTGCCGAGGATCTACCGTCACAAGGAATGTTTAAAGATTTTTATCTTCGTCTGACTGGCATCGTTCGAAACTATATCGAGGGGATCACTAGTTTGCGTGCACCTGAACAAACGACCGAAGAGTTCTTGCATGAAATGAGGGAAAAAGAGGTTTTTTCCAGAGAGCAGTCTCATCGACTAAAGGAATTTCTCGAGGCTGCGGATATGGTCAAGTATGCAGCCCAACGGCCAGATACCAAGCAGGTCGATACGTCGATCGTGCGTGCTAAGGAATTCATCGATATGAAACCGCTCGTGGGCGACGCTGCTAGCGTCGGTACGGATGCTGGCAGCATCCGCCACGAACATGCTAGCGTCGGGACGGATGCTGGCAGCATCCGCCACGTTGTAGTCTCAAAAGGAAAGGGAACCTAGCCGATGGACTCTTTTCGCTTCTATTCCTGGTATTGGTTTGCTCTCGTCCCATTCGTATTGGTTGTCGTTTGGTTTTTCTCGCGAAAGGCCAAACGACCGGCCTCCCTCTATTCCAGCATTTCGGATTTGAAGTCTCTGCCTATTACCCTGATGCAGCGCGTGAACCAAAGCTTACCCTTCCTTTTCGCCGCTGGACTGTGCTTGATGATTGTTGGACTAGCCAGACCGCAGTCGGGAAAGTCGGAGTCTCGAATCAGTGGCCAGGGAATCGCTATCGAATTGGTATTGGACGTCTCCGGCTCGATGGAGGCTCTCGATTTTCAATTGAATGAGAAAGAGGTGAGCAGAATCGAAGCTGTAAAGCATGTCGTAAGCGAGTTTATCTTAGGATCTCGACGAAGTGGACTGCCCGGTCGGAAGAATGACCTTGTCGGCTTGGTAGCGTTTTGCGGTTTCGCCGACAGCAAGTGCCCATTGACATTGGACCATGGAGCACTGGTGGAAATCGTGAAGAGCCTCGAAGTGCCCAAAGCGATCCGCGACCGACGCGGCAAGGTGATTAATCAAGACACGTTGCAAGAGGAGCTGGCGACGGCCATCGGAGACGGGGTAGCGTTAGGGATTGATCGATTGAAAAATACGAAATCCAAAAGCAAAATACTAGTTCTGCTGACAGATGGCGACAACAACGCAGGAATCATCGAGCCTCGTGAAGCTGCAGCTATCGCCAAAGAGCTAGGAATAAAGCTATATACAATCGGCATCGGCCGAAACGGTACGGTACCTTTTCCACAAGAGGACGAGTATGGACGTCGCGTCTTGGTTGGGGCTCAGTTTCGGGTAGATGAGGCTTTGCTCAAGGAAATGGGCGAATCCACAGGGGCAACTTACTTTCACGCTTCCAATGCGGACGGATTGGCCAAGGTCTACTCGCAGATTGATCAATTGGAGCGCAGTGAATTCGAAGAATCCAAGTTCTCGCAATATACGGAGTTGTATCGGTTGTTTACCGGCGCAGGCTTGGCCATCGTATTGGGAGTTTATGTAATGAAGGAGACACGGTTTCGCTCGCTTCCATAGTTCACATGAGTTATTGGAGTGACAAGAACCAAACCATGGACTGGCAGTATCCGCAAGCCCTGTATTTGATCTTGCCGTTGTGCATTGGTTGGCTGGTTCTCGCCATCTACTCCGAAGGCCGACGCGAGTCCGCTCGATTGGCTTTCATGATGCAACCGATGATGGCGCGGATGTTGCCACCGACATCGAAGTTAAGGTTTTGGCTCAAGCTCAGCTTGTTCGAGATTGCGATCGTAATGGGGCTAGTCTCGATTGCCGGCCCACAATTCGGTGAACAATACGAGGTCGTGGTGCCACGAGGCAGCGACTTGTATGTGATGATCGATGTTTCTCGTTCGATGTTGGCGGAGGATGTCGTCCCAACGCGGCTTGGTCGCGCGAAAGCAGATGTGTCAGCGCTAGTCAATCGACTCGAGGGGGAACGCGTAGGCTTGATTGCCTTCGCAGGGCAAGCCGTTGTGAAATGTCCGCTGACCGTCGACTACGATTCATTTCGACGGGCTCTCGATGAGTTAGATCCCAACAGTGCCCCTCGCGGCGGGACGGCCATTGGGGATGCGATTCGCAAGGCGTTAGAGGTGTTCAATTCGAACGCGGAACGTGATCAAGCGATCTTGCTAATTACCGATGGAGACGACCAGGAGTCATACCCTCTCGAGGCGGCGACGGTGGCTGCTGAAAGGCAAGTGACGATTTTCACTGTTGGTTTAGGGGACGCGGAGACAGGTTCGCGTGTGCCACTAAAGGGTAGCTCTGGCACCTATACGGAACATGATGGACAACAGGTATGGAGCAAACTGGATAACAAACTACTTCAAGAAATCGCCCTTAAGACTGCAGGTGTCTACATACCAGCGGGCACCCGAGCGTACGATTTGGGGCAGTTGTATGCCGACCATTTGCAAGGTCGGAGAGGCAAAGAATCGGAAGGGCAAAAGAGGATGCGGCGAGCGGAACGCTATCAGATTTTCCTCGCGATTGCGTTGCTTGCGTTGGTAGTCCATTGGGGCTTGAGCCCATATGCCAAGAAACAAGATTTTGGTTCAGGTCAGGGGGTATCCAAATGAGAAGAGTGTCTAAATACGAGGGGCAGGAGTTGCATTACCGTAGGGTAGGCGACTGCAATGGCTGGGATCGCCGTGCTTCATGTTTTGCAATTTTCGTTTTGCTCGTCGCCATATCGAATTGTGCCGGCGCCGACGATTCGACCAGCAAAGTTCGTGAGGGAATGAAGCTCTATTCATCGGAACAGTTTGAAGAGGCCAGCAAGTCGTTTGCGGAAGCAAGTGAGTCACTTGAGAAAGCAAAATCCGACAAGGCGGCTGTTGCAGCATTCGACGAGGCTTGTGCACTTCATCGAAAAGGGGATCTTGAATTGGCGAAGGACCGCTACTTAAAAGCGGGCTTGAGTCAGAACAAAGGAATCGCAACTAATGCTCACTATAATTTGGGGGTGATCGCGTCCGAACAGGCTCGCAAGTTGGCAGGTGAAAGCCCGGAATCCGTTCCTCCTGACAAGCGAAAAGAAATATTAGCGGAGCTAAGCAAATCGATTGACTCCTACCGGCATTGTTTGGAATTGCAGCCGCAGCACGTTTCAGCTCGACGCAATCTAGAATTGCTTCGGCAATGGAACAAATATTACACCGATCGCTGGCGCGAGGTTGATCTGAAAAAGCGGCGCGATGAAACTAACTTGATCCAGTTCCTTGAGTATTTGATTCAAACGCAGCACTCGCTCAAGGAGACAGTTGGTACATTCCGTTCCAATACTTCACCGAATACGTTTGCCGAATTGAAACGGCTGCAAGAGGAATTGCGCGAAGAGATCCCTTATCTGAAGGACAAAATCGATTCGGATCTGCGACCAAAGGAGCAGGATCCGACGGGCACTGCCTCTCAATCTAAGCCGCCCAAGGTGAACGAAGAGCTAGAGCGCGGCATTGCATTGCTGAGCGGTTGGGCCGACGAAGCGGGTTCGAAAATGGTTGCCGCTGAAAAAGAGCTTATGAAACGTGAGTCTCTGGCGGCAACCGACAAGCAACAAAAAGCTGCGGACCAACTGGATCAAATTTG
>JANLUJ010001079.1:0-16642 GCA_031363425.1 Pirellula sp. | reverse complement strand
GCAAGCAAGGCAGCGCCGCGACCATAGCCCGAAGATACGAATGCCCGATCGCCAAGGACAACCGGATCAGCGGCGTTGCACCCATTGGTTGTAAGCCACCTATGTTTCCATGCAACTTTTCCGGTCTCGAGATTGACACATTGATAGAATTTTCCAGATGCAATCAATGCAAACCAATGCTCACCCATTTTAAGTCGATGGGGAGTCATATATCCGGCGTCGCCATCGCCTGACTTCCAGAGGATAGCCCCAGTCCATTTATTGACGGCAATGCCTGCTTCGCTTGCATTGAGAATCAACCAGTCTTCATGGACCATTGGCGACGAGGAAAACCCCCAACCCGGGACTCGAGCGCCAGCGTCTTGTTGAATGTTTTTCGTCCAGTTTATATTTCCGGAGATAGCATCGAAGCAGAACAAATCTCCTTGTCTGCTCAGCGAGTAAACTCGATCGCCATCAACTGTCGGAGTCGACGTTGGGCCACCGTCGAAGAAACGATCCTCAAGCGGACACTCGTAAGAATGCTTCCAGATGAAATTGCCCGATTTAGCATCCAAACAGTAGACCGTGTCTTGGTCATGAGCATTTCCCATCGAATACAGCCTACCATTTGCCACCGCCAAGGATGAAAATCCTATACCAACATCGGTTTTCCATTGGATCGTTGGACCTTCAGCAGGCCATGTGTGATGCCAATGTTTCTCGCTCGAAACCCCATTTCGATTTGGCCCGCGCCAGTTGGGCCAGTCATCTCCTTGGGCGGCTGAGAAGATGAGCAGCAACAGCGGGATCACAAGACTTAGACATTTCCTGTTCACGCTCACCACACTTGCTCGTCCTGATTTACCCGAAGCCAAAAAAGATTGCCAAGCATGGCACGAGTAAAAAATGCGTTCGATTGTAACAAAATGCGACTACCGGATAGTGATGGTCTGAAGTGAGCAGCCTAGCGATCTACTCATTCTGTGGCTGGGCTGGGCTGTTTAATCTAACAGTAGCTTCACTTACGACACTTAAATATCCCTGCAATTCTCCAACGGCTTGAAACTTTAGCATGGTTCCCGCAGGAAGTCTTGGACTGGCTGGCAAATCGACCCAAATCGAAGCAGTCGTTTGGTCTGCGGCAATCGTGATTGCTTTCGCCTCGCATCCAAATTCAGTCGCAGGTTCGAGAAGCTTCACAATCATGGATCCTGTAAACAGAGAGGTTCGATCCAGTCGCAGCTTGCACTCAATAGAATCCCCAGGCTTGCCGAGGATCTCAGCATTCACAACCGACAGTTTGGCAACCGCTGGTAAAGGCCGAATCATGCAGCGCATTTCAGAGACGAAATTTTGGGATTGCTTTTGTCCCCAGGAATCCTGATAGACCACATACGCTTGCGCATATACATTCGAATGCGCTTGCACATTGATATGCATGGATTCAGGCAAATAGATAGGAAGCTTAAACTGTGTTTGCTCGGGCGCTATCGTTGTCTCATGCACTACAATACCGTCGAGGTCTTTGATCTGCCTATCTGCGACTTCAATATGTATCGGGCCCATGAATCCGTTCAGCCGTTCCACTTCCATTGCGTATGGATAAATGGTACCGCGGTAGGCGTATTGATAGGCTTCGTTACAATACAGACGAAGCATCGGCTTGTGGCGGACGGTAAGTTGCAGATGATCGACAAAGAGTGGTCCAAGCGAAACGTTTTCGCTGTCATGGCCTTGATGCGGTGCCCAAGCGACGGAAAACATTTCACTCTGGCCTTGGACAGCCATACCGCGAATCTTCAGAGTTGCATCGCACGGTCTTGCTTGTTCGTCTGCAACGAAGGTCAGTTTAATCATGTCCTGGCCTGCGGCAATCTCTTTCGGCTCGAATCGAACTCCGTCAGGTAGGCCTTCGACTTGCAATTCGATCGGCCCGGAGAACTCTCCGACTCGCCTCGCTTTCAATTCGATTTCGCTCTTGGCGCCCTGTACAACATTTGCAAAATCTGCTGGGAGACTAAGCTCAAAACCTGGCAACGCGAGTTTGACGGACAACCGATAAATAAAATCTGGTCCTCCACGGATGCCTTGTTGGACATCCCTAACACGCAAGCAATACGAACCGTCGGCCGGACAACGCCATTGAATTCGACATGGCTCGCGAGGGTCATTCGCCATACTCGCTGTCGATTGCGTCGCACCGTCGCTACTAGCTAAAGTAACGATTGGCAAGCAATCGAATCCTCTTGGAAACCGATTGCACTCAATCGCCCACAGTGAATCTTTGGATGCCGTAAATCGATACCAATCTTCATCGTTGGTGTCCAAAAACCGACCGTTGATAGCGCACGAGCCGGGGAGCAGCTGAGCCGTAGCAATTGTATCGTTGCTTTCCTGTTCGACAATGTCAGCCAGGTCGCTCGCTTCAATCGCTATTGGATTGAAATTTGGCAAACCGTTGTGCAACCACTGTTCGCCAGTCGTTCCAATTGGAAACTCAAATTCGAAAGGGATCGGTCGCATCTTGCCGCTACCTGTTATCGCAAACCCCTCAAACAATCGCCGTGTTCCAGCCTGGCTACCGGCGGGGAAAACAAATGAAACGAACGGTTTTGTCGACAGCGTCGCACGATAGACATATTGCGGACCACCATGGAATCCAAGATGCGCCAACATCAAACGATAAACACCTGTACGTGACGCGTGAAACGACAACACTGGGTCGCTCCCAATATAAGTTACTTGGGTCGAGATGCGAGCTCCTTCACCATCGTATATCTCAGCGACCGGTTCGAGCGGCGAGCCAAGTCGTCGCGAATTCACGTCAACGGTGATAACCTCACCTTCATTTGCGAGAAATTGAAAATAGTCGAGATCGCGTTCGCCGTCGATCTGGCCGTTGATGGTAATGGGCAGAGTGACTCTTTCGGCGTGCTCCAAAGTCGAATTCGATTCTGTTTCAATAAACTCAGGCAGTTCCCCGACAATAAACGGTCGACCTCCGGTGCCACCTCTGGCACTTGAAAGCCGCCACAAGCTCATGCCCAACGGAGCATCCGAAGCGATGTTGATGCTATGGTGCCATTCCTTTGGGAAGAAAATTGCAAACTCTCCGGGTTTCCGCCTCGGCGACGATTCGCCCCGCGAAACGGCCTTAAGTCCAAGCTCTTCCTCCGCGTGTAGCCCCGTTCCAAAAATTCGAAAGCGAGTCATTGGGGGCAAACACTCTCCACCCACGCGGACCGCGACTTTCGTACCTCGTTGGCCACCAGCTGGGAAAATGTGCGAACTGGTCGGATCGGTTGGCACTTGCTGAGCGAATGAAATTGGCAGCCAATACACAAGATAAGCCATTGTGGTCAAGAGGGCGACCGATAATCTAAGGCTTATCTTGAACACGCTACTCCCCCTACATAACCTTAATAATGATGATCCATAACCATGATCAATGTCGCAAAGAAAAATGACCGCATGACTTCAAATCAATTCTGAAATTGGCCGACCGCCACCGCCGACCTGGATTGGTCGACCGACTGGAGTGTGAACTATTATTTGGGGATCGATACCCAGGACCGAAAGGATTGTCGCTGCCATGTCGGCAGGCGTAATTGGGCGATCGACTACTGATGCTGCATGTTTGTCCGTGGCACCGATAGTTAGCCCGCTTTTTAGACCGCCACCCGCCATTACGATCGAAAACGCTGCCGGCCAATGGTCACGCCCAGCCATAGTATTGATGCGGGGTGTTCGTCCAAATTCAGTCGTAACCACCACCAGCGTACTCTCCAGCATGCCACGTCGATCAAGGTCACGAAGCAGAGCGGAAAGGCCAAAATCTAGCGGTGGAACCAACAAATCCCGAAGACTCATGGCGTTCTTGCGATGCGTGTCCCAATGTCCGTTCTCAATCGTTACGAATCGGCATCCCGACTCAACAAGTCGACGGGCCATGAGGCAACATTGTCCGAGGCTTGTCATCCCGTACTCTTCACGCGTGGCCGCATTCTCTCGCCCGATATCGAATGCCTCCTTAGCAGCCTGCGACGTCATCAGATTGTAGGCTTTCTCGTAAAATGTATCTAGCGACTGCACCTCTTTGCTTATCGCTTCGACTCTGCGTTCAAAGGCATTGACTGCCCGAAGAGCGCTCTGTCGACGTATACTTCGATCTGAAGTAACCCCTTCGGGCAAGACGATGTCGCGCACGGCAAATTCTGGCGAAGCAGGGTCGGCTTCGATAACAAATGGGGCGCAGCTGGCCCCTAAAAACGAAGGTCCACCGCTATTCAAGAAATTAGGAATGGAAATGTACGGAGGCAATGAGCTTGCGTTGCGACCAAGTTTCGCAACTGTTGAACCTAGCGATGGATGCACGTTGTTGTTGGTTGTTGTGCGATTGAAGGCTGGCCCGGTGCCAGGATGCACTCCAGTCATCATCACGTGATAACCTGCAGTATGATCGGGGTCGCTATGGGTCATGCTTCGAAGTATCGCTAACTTGTCTGTAACTTGCGCGACATTAGGTAGAAGGCTGGTCAATTGAATTCCAGGCACGACCGTTTTGATGGCTGAGAACTCACCTCGCATTTCAGCGGGTGCATCGGGCTTGGGATCCCATAGGTCCTGGTGAGCCATCCCACCGATGATGAAAATGAAGATGCAGTTCACATCTTTCTTTTTGGTTGCGGCAGGTCCGCTCAATTCCCCTGCTTGGAGATGTTGCAGTCGCATCAATTGGGCCATGCTCAAACCGCCCAACGAACCGACACGCAGGAATCCTCGTCGATCCATTCCGTCGCAAAAACTTGGCAACATCATTTCGTTCCTAAAAATGTTTCATGCAAAGCAGCGTTATTAGGCGAGCGGCAGGAAAAAACATACCACGATTGGTAGCTGAATTCGTAAGAATTCAGTTGTTTCTGAATTCTTACGAATTCAGCTACGGTAGTTCCTATTCCGCCGCTCGCCTTACAGCTAGATTCGCCATGAAATAAAAACCTGTTACTGAATGAACAAAAAATCGTACGAGTTCAACATTGTCCACATAAAATCCTCGGCGGCTTGCCTAGGATTCGATTTCGCGAACAAGTCTTGTGCAACTTTCTGCTCCTTCGGACCTGGTAATCGCCCGATCGTGGCCAAGCAGATTTCGTTCACCAATTTTAATTCGGACTCTGGTTGCAAGCGCTGAGGCAAATCATTGGAGCAAGATTCCAACCATTTAGCGATCCGTCCCCTGTTGTCACCAATTTTGGATTCTACTTCTGGCGCATTGATAATGTGGAGCGCTTGGGCCATCGTCGGCTCACTTGTTCGCCCACATTCGCACGGTGAATTTCTAGGCGGCCGTCCAAAGATTTCAAGAAAATAGGACGGGAGGCGATTGTCCCAGAGTTGAAGCGATCGCGTACCGTGAGGTTGGCCTGGAAATGCCTCCGCTACGCCAGTGGCGCTGCAGATCGCGTCGAGCAGGACCTCGGCAGGTAGCCGCTTGACATGGTAATGTGAGAAGTTCTGGTCATCGTCTTGGTTGTTGTCGTTCGGCACGCTTGAGGTTTGATAAACTCGTGAGTTGAGGATCAATCGGAGCACCGCTTTTTGATCAAAGTCCGCGTCAATTGCCTGTTGGGACATAAACGCCAACAGCGGTTCATTCGTGGCTGGATTGGTCAATCGCATGTCATCTTCCGGTTCGACCAATCCTCGGCCCAGCAGTTGTTTCCAAAGTCGGTTTGCAAACGAGCGAGCAAACCAATTGTTGTTGTCCGACGTTAGCCAGTCCGCCAGCACGACTCGCGGATCCGTCTTCGTCAGGTCTGGCCCGGTTTCGACGCCTAAAGGCCTCGTCACAACTGGTGTATTTGATATTGGGATCACCATCGGTTGATAACCCAAATGAACTAACAGTGTTCGATCCAGTGCAAGTGGCTTACGTTCTAAGCCTTGGAAAAAGCCTGCGAGACCATAGAAATCTGATTGCGACCATCGATCAAAAGGATGATGATGGCATTGAGCGCACTCGATGCGTACACCTAAAAACGCTTGGCTAATCGTGCGAGCCAGGGCATCTGGATTATCAGCGGCTCGGTAGAGGTTCACCGGCCCATTTCTTCCAGAATTGCCGGTTGCTGTGAGGATATCTCTTACCCATTTGTCATAAGGACGATTGCTCTGGAATTGATCTCGCAGCCATCGATGAAACTCAAAAGCTCCGCGGTCTCCCAATTTATCTTTGTCCACTAAAAGGATGTCGGCCCACTTAAGAGCCCAATAGTCTGCGTATTCGGAACGATCGAGTACACGCTCTATCCACTGAGCACGCTTGTTTGCATCCACATCGGTCAAGAACTCACTAACTTCGGCGGATGTGGGAAGGGTTCCGATCACATCCAAAAACAAACGTCGCAAAAACATTTCGTCAGAGGCAAGCTCCGATGCGAATAGTCCCATTTTTGCGAGCTTTGCTCCAACCAACTCGTCGATCCGGTTGTTGATAGGCAAAGTTGGATTCGTCTGTTCCCGTCGATATGGGACGCGTGGTCGATGAATCTGAACCACTGCGACTTGGCCCATGTAGTTGATTGTGATGGCCGCATCCCCAGAGAGCTCACCACAGCGAACCTGGCCATTCGAAGCGACTTCAGCAACCGACGTTGCGTTGCTCGCATAGTTTGAAGCATGCGTCACGTCTCGCTGAGTACCATCGGAAAAAACGGCAGTTGCTAAGATTTGTTGTTCGCCACCCGCCTTTAGAATTCGCTCTGTTGGGCTTACGTTGAGACCCACTAACCGGGGAGCATCATCATGCCCAACCGGAAGCCCTTGCTCGATCCATCGACGCAATAGATCGAATTCCGCAGAATTCTCCTTGAGTCGACTCCCTCCTCCGTGTGCGACATTGGCTGTTGCCTTCTGTAATAGCAAACTGTCATTCGGACTGCTCAGTAGTATCCTTCGTCCGCGGCTTTCCTTGACAATTGCGTTGTAGTCGGACTGCGGGTCATAACCGAACACCGACAGCTTAAATCCGTTTTGACCCTGGACCCGGCCATGACATCCGCCACCGTTACAACCTAGTTTTGACAATACAGGGACGATATCGCTGGCGAAATGAATCGGAGGATAGAGCTCGCAGTTTTCCACGCGCAAAGGAACCTTCACCTCAAGTGTTCCAATCGAAATTACTGCATGAGTCGAGCCGTTCAAAACGGCAAGAAGTGTCGATCCCGATACACTCGCCAAGCGTTGATCTGCAATCGATATCTCACATTGACGTGTTACGTCCAAAGTTTCGGTGTCGGCCGAAACCAGCGTTACAATAAGTTGTTGTTTGCGATTGGTGCCATGCAGAACAATTTCGGCCGGTTCGACGATGAGGCTACCCGATATCACCGGACCGTCGGAAGTATTGGTCGCGTTTGTTTCGTTCCAATAAACTGAATAGCAACGAGTTTCCAAAAATCCCGTTGCTACCAACAAGACCGCGACACTGCACACCATTCGTCTTATGCTATGCTGCAATTGATTGACCCCAGTTCAGTGAAAGAGGCGTCGGACCCGAGAGTCAACAGTACGCATGGACATACAATTGGCACGAATACGGTGTAAGGAAAGATAATCCCCAGGCCATCCGGCCGCAACCCGCAACGGTAAATTGACACCGTCAGCCCCGGTGATAAGCGATAATCCAAGCCGTTAGGATGGAATGCGTGGTAATTGATTTGTCCGACTCGGCGCAATCGGAAAACGATTTGAGGACGGTACAATTATTAGGCCCGCTTCAGACGCTCCACCATTTGTAGCTGGATTCGCGTCGTATTTGGATTCGTGAGAATTCAGTTGGTTCTGAATTCTTACGAATTCGGCTACGGCAGTTTTCATTCCGCCGCTCGCCCAAAACCTTTTTTTGGCACGAAGCAACCTATCGAACCGCGCAGAATTACTGGGATGGAGTACCGTTTGATGAATAACCGAAAAAGCTCGCATCGCGTCGCCATTATTGCAACGTTTTTCCTTTTCGGATTTCTTTTCTCTCAATGGAATCAGACCTATCGATACGCATATGATTCCGAACGGATATCGATAGGACCCATCGTAAACTACAACGAGTTCTTGTCGGACCCTTTCGTGGAGTATCAAGCGGCGGGCTTCCCTCTGATGCACTATCTCTGCATATGCGAGGAGGGCTTTCCTGATTTTGTTGCTTTCTATTGGTTTCCTTGGTTTGCGAACATTGCCATCTGGTTGGGGTTGCTCACCGCAGCACTTTTGTACGACCGGAATATTCAACGGCGCTGGTTGAATAACGGTGGTCGCCAACTTTATGTCAGCGACCTTTTAATAATTACTGCGGTTACCGCAGCATGCCTTTCTGCCTGGCGATTTGCCGAAGCTCGATCTAAAGTTGAGCTCGATCTGTCGCAATCGATCTCAAACGATGGCGGCAGCATGGTTCGGAGCCTCTGGTTACCTCAGAACGCTTTTGGCATGATAACAGTCAATTTCAATCGCACACGTGCGATTCAAATCGTTCTCAAGAACTCCGACGATACACTTCTTCGGCGAACGCTCGAGCTACCTAGGCTTACCAGTCTTTGCCTTGACGGAGGGACCTACGACTTTCAATTGTTGAAGTGTCTTGCCGAAAAACCTTTCCTGCGCGAACTCCGTATTTCGAACCGGGTTCTCACCCCAGACTTAATAGACTGCGTTCGTGAGATCAAGCAACTGCGATCTCTCAACCTCATGCATACGAACATCACCGCTGATGACTTGCGGAAACTGAGCGACTTGCCTCGATTGAAGTATCTAAATCTCGTCCACACAGGTATTCGACTTTCGGAAATCGCTTTACTACCCTTTAGGGGCACTTTGCATGGTATTGTTGTCCCACTTCCCGATGATGGCGAACCAGACCAACTAGAAATAGACGCTTGGCCAAGGCTTCAATATTTCGTTTGCAATTCTCATCGCGTTCCATCAGGCACCGCGGCGGTATCCATCGAACTAAAAAACCTTCCAAAGCTAGAGCAAGTAAAAATCGATTGCCTCCAGGTAATGGACCTCCGACTTGTTAATCTTCCGATGGTGATGAGTGTCGGGGTGATTCAATCCAATGAAAAATCTTGGAGCTCTTTCGGCGGTTTGCGAGCACGGCACTTAGTCGTCAATCAAGTTCCCAAATTAAAAGAATTGAAACTCCACGGGCCAGACTTGGAGACAATAGCGCTCCATGAACCGCATCTTGAGAGTCTTTCCATCTTGGAGGATGGCTTCACCCCAGATCTCTCTGTTTTGGCAAGGATTCGATCTCAACCTCAGTCTCAAGTGCGAAGAGCTGTCAGCTCGATTAACCCAACTGTTTTTGACGGACTGGCATCTAGTGTCGGACCTAGCCGATTAGAGATCGTTGCGGATCTTTCAAACGCTCCTCTCGACAAGATTTTCAAAAACAATTCGATCAACGCACTTGATCTCTCGAGAGCCGTTTATCGGTTCGAGCAGCTAAAGCAACCAAGGTTAATCCAGAACATGAGCGAAATTTGGCTAGGAGACAATTCTCTTACTGGGGAAGACATTGCCTGGCTTGCAAACCAGTTCACTAATGCTACTCGTCTTCGCTATTCAGGAAAGATCGTGGGGCCGCTTGATCTTGAAAACGAGTATAGTCTGATTTCACTCGAGTGCGAAAACACTTCCCAGGGCTCAGTCTATGCTGGGATTGGTGGGTTAAGATTGTTTCATGTTGCAAAACTCGCGGACCAGATTTCCGTATTCGGTGACCTTCGTTTCTTGTATATCGACGATGCGCCTTCGATAACAGGCCTAACTTTTCATCGCCCAATTCCCAAGGGGTCTGTCATCAAAGGCCTTCGCGATCTTACTCAGTTTCGTGCGAGCGGAAAACATCTAACGGACGAAGTAATTTCTGCGGTACTTGAGTGCCCCAACTTGACGAGCCTAGAGATACAAGATTCGAGCGTTTCAAACGCAATGTTTTGCAAGATCGCTTCGCTGGAGCGTTTAAGTCGTCTAGTGGTTGGCGGTTCACAATTGGATGAATCTGCTTTGCGTGCGTTCGCATTGAGTCCCTCCCTAAAATACCTCCAATTATCGAAAATCAAGTTGGACGAGAAATCGATTGCGGCGTTGACAAGTGCGCCAGCAATTGCACTAAAGTCGCTTCACCTTGACCACTGCGAAGTCGAAATCGAGCTAATCCTAAAGCTCGCCGAATCGCTTCACATTACAATGGATAGTTCGATGCAGGAGGAATTGAAAAGCGTAACGATTGGAAGAGAATTCAATTTTGGGCCGCAGCTCGGGAGATAGCAGCTAGTGCTGCATTTCACCATGATTCTAGGTAGTTGATCTTGTCAAAGATCCTAAACTCGCAGGATCTTTTACAAGATCCACTACGGCCAACCCCAATTCCTAGTCTGGACAAAGCACTAGGGAGATAATTGACGTGAATTCTCGATTTGTGTTCAAAAACCGATTACTTCGCTTGCAATGAGTTCCTGAAGCCAAATAGAATCAAGCTTTAACGTTCGCATACAATGCGGTCGTCCTACCCCGCTATCGCTCGCCTATTCACTGCCGGTGACATCCAACGGCGCCTACCATGAGACAGCCAAGCCAATGATGTTGATGTGTTGTCATTCTGCAATTCCATGGCCAACTCTTGCGGGTTTACTTTTTGCATTCGGCTTCGTTCATAACTGTTCGTTTGGACAGGTTGCAAGCGATGCCTCGATCGAAAGTGCGGTGGATCACTACGTTGAAGCACGCCTCAACGAGGAAATGATCGAACCGGCGGTTCAGCTACAGGACTCCCATTTGGTGCGGCGCCTGACGCTCGACTTGATCGGACGACTCCCAAGCATACTTGAAACACAAGAATTTATTTCAGATGATTCTCAATCCAAACGCTTGGACCTAGTCAACCGTTTGATGATAAGCGAGGGATTTGGGCGTCACCAAGTGGATGAGCTCGAATCATTGTTGATGTACCCAGATGGCGGCAACCTGAGGGACTACCTTAAGAAGTCGGTAGCAGAAGATCGTTCGTGGGATCTCATCTTCCGTGACTTGATGTTGGCGGAGCAGGGTGCCGATCCAAATACGGGCGCTAGTGCCTTTGTTAGAGCTCGATTAAATGATGTCGATAAAATGACGAACGAAGTCAGCGTCCGGTTCTTTGGGGTAAATATCAGTTGCGCACAGTGCCACGATCATCCGTTGGTGAGCGATTGGAAGCAGGATCATTATTACGGAATGAAGTCCTTCTTTGCTCGGACGTTTGAAAACGGTGGATTCATTGCTGAGCGACCTTATGGAATGGTCGATTACGTAACAACGAAAGGTGAACAACGTCGGGCTCGTCTGGTTTTCTTAACGGGCGAGGCAGTTGACGAGCCCGAACAACTGGAACCGAGCGATCAACAAAAGCAGGATGAAAAGAAGCAATTGGAAGTGTTGCGGAAAGAAAAGAAGGCACCTCCAACACCTTCCTACAGCCGCCGCAACCGAATCATTGAGCCTGGATTGAGCCCCAATGGACGCATGTGGCTGGCTCGATCCATCGTGAACCGCATCTGGTATCGACTGATCGGCTATGGACTGGTCATGCCAGTTGATCAAATGCACAGCGAGAATCCACCAAGCCATCCCGAGCTGCTCGATTGGTTGACAAAGGATCTAATTTCACACAACTTTGATTTGAAAAGACTCGTTCATGGAATAGTGATGAGTCGAACTTATTCACGAGACACTGTATGGGAAGGGGATGACAAGCCTTCGGAAAACCTATTTGCCGTCGGTCGAGTTCGCATGCTTACTCCGTTCCAGTTTGGGGCTTCGTTGCGTGTTGCAACCTTAGATCCAGATACGGTAGGAACTAACGTAGCATTGGAAGAGCGGCTCAAACGGCTGGAGGAATCGGCAATATCTGGGCGGGCCCTTGGTTCGAGGTTTGAAATGCCTCGCGAGGATCTCCAGTTAGGCGTTAGCGAAGCGCTCTACTTCAACAACAACAAGAGCCTCATGAGCGAATTACTCGGGCGAGGGTTGGTTGATAGGCTCATGAAGTTGGAACACGATGGCGAAGCGATTGAGCTCGCATTTCAATCCGTTCTTCAGCGGCAACCAGATCCGAATGAGCGTGAAGCTATGACCAACTATATGCAACTGCGATCCGATCGTCGACTGCAAGCTTGCCAACAAATAGTATGGTCGTTGTTGGCGAGTACCGAGTTGCGATTTAATCATTGATATGAGACTGGCACATAATGTGGGATAGGCTTCCAGCCTGTCAGGCGAGCGGCTGAATGAAAACTACCGTAGCTGGATTCGTATGAATTCTGAACCAACTGAATTCTTACGAATCCAGCTACAACTGAATCCAGCTACGAATCGTGATCGTGGTATGTTTTTTTCACCCCGCACGCCTTAATGCACAATTAACTGAAAAGGTATGGAAATGCATCGATTCAAACGCTCGTTCTGCGGATCGCCAGATCATCTCGGAGTTAGCCGGCGTGCGTTCCTGGGCGGCACTGCGATGGCTGCAAGTGCATTTAGCGCTGACATGAGCGGTTTAGAATGTTTTGGCCAAGCAGCTTATGCGGATCAGCTAAAGCAAGCGCAAAAGCGAGTGATACTGCTTTGGCTGGCAGGTGGCGCAAGTCAGTTGGAAACTTGGGATCCAAAACCAGGGCGGGAAACGGGTGGTCCATTCCGAGCCATACCGACCTCGGTTCCGGGTGTGCATATCTCCGAACTGATGCCTAAAATGGCCAAGCGATTGCATCAGCACACGGCCATTGTTCGTTCGCTCAATACGCGAAACGGAGACCATGGTGGAGCCGCTGAATTGATGCTGAAAGGGCGGCGCTCGGATGCTACCGTCCCCTATCCTGATCTCGGGGCGATGATAGCTCGTGAACTTGGTCGAGCCGACAGCAGCGTCCCTGACTTTGTCGCGTTCTATTCCGAGACAGAGGGACGTGGCAACACACTAGGAGGTCCGGGTTTCCTTGGCAGCCGATACGCACCGATCCAACTTTTCGAAGATCCTGTGCCGCAAGATCTTCGCCGACTGGATGAAGTAACCGAAGTCGATCATCAAGATCGAGAGCGACTTCGAAAGCTGCTCAGCCAACGTTTCCTTCGCAATCACTATGCAAGCACAGTACAAAGCCATAATACAGCCTACGAACGGGTCAAAGGTTTGATGTCGAGCGAGTATCTGTTTAACATTGAACTCGAACCGCAATGTGTCCGCGACCGGTACGGTCCAACTCAATTCGGCGAACAGTGCCTTGTCGCGCGTCGACTGGTTGAAGCTGGCGTACCGTTTGTTCGCGTCGCCCGCGCATGGTGGGATAGCCATGGACAAAATTTCGAAACTCACCTCGAATTGGTTACCGAACTGGATCATGTGATGAGCGTCCTCCTCGATGATTTGAAAGAACGCGGGCTATTGGAAGACACGTTGGTAGTCACCGTTGGAGAATTTGGACGAACGCCGCAGATCAATGCGAGTCTTGGACGAGACCATTTCGCAACTGCCTGGAGTTGCTCCTTGTCTGGTTGTGGAATTCGGCCAGGGGTCGTTTATGGAAAGACCGACTCGGACGGAAGAACGGTGACCGATGGGGAAATGGGGGCAGGCGATTTGTTCGCAACCATTTTCAAGGCAGTCGGCATTGATCCACATCAGGAATATCAATATGGCGCGAGGCCAATTCCTCTTGCCGACCCAGGTACACGGATCATCACCGATCTTCTCGGATAATACTCTTGTCGGACAGTCCGTCGCGTGCGGCTCGGGTCTAAACTATGTTGGTAAGCCGATGACTTGAAACGAATCAAAAATGAAAAAAACAATTGGCCTGAAAATCGAAAAAGAAATCTCGCGCCGCGACATTCTTTTTTCGTTGGATCGAATGCCAAATTCAGAACGATTGCATGTTGGAAGTAGCGATTTCAAGCTTTACAGTTTCGATCTTTCAAGCGGCAAGAACGATCCCGTTACCGAGGGACTGGCGCATGAGAGCTATGTTACGGGGGTCGCGCGAACCGACGGTTTTATAGTAACCAGTAGCTTTGACCAGCGATTGGTTTGGTGGAACTTGGAAACGGGCAAGCCGATCCGGACCATCGAAAACGCGCATCAACGATTCATACGCGATGTTCAAGCGAGCCACGATGGCAAATGGATCGTTAGCGTTGGCGATGATATGGTCGCGAGGGTTTGGGAAAGTGCTACTGGTAAGCTTCGACACGAGTTGCACGGCCATCAAACATTGACGCCGCATCATTATCCGTCCATGCTCTACGCATGTGCCATTTCTCCCGACGGTCACCATGTCGCCACCGTAGATCGCATTGGGACGATTTTCATTTGGCGAATCGAAGACGGTCAACAGATTGCCAAGTTAGAATCTGCAGATATGTATACCTGGGACCCGAAACAGCGAAGGCATTCGATCGGTGGAATTCGAAGCGTATCGTTCTCACCGGATGGAAAACAATTGGCGGTTGGTGGTATGGGACAAGTCGGCAATATCGATCATCTCGAGGGTAAAGCACGTGTCGAAGTCTTTGATTGGCGAAATGGAGAGAAGACTCACGCCTATGGTGACAATAGTTTCAAGGGACTAGTTGAGTCGCTTGCGTTTCATCCCAATGGCGATTGGTTATTGGCTGGAGGCGGTGACAACAGCGGTTTCTTAATGTTCTTTGACCTTGCCGACCCCAAAAAATCGATCCGAGATGAGAAAGCGCCCATGCATGTTCATAGCCTTACGGTAAATGAAACGGGCGAGTCTATTTATGCAGTTGGGCACGGCAAGATTGTGAAGTGGACCGTCACTGCGTCAGAGACACCTTAGCGGCGAGGTGCGACTACTGTTTAAGGCTATCCGATAATTCTTGAAAACGCGGATGCAGTCGAACCATCGCTAAGTCGGGATCTGTCATCAATTGCTGGCGATTGCTTGCTTCGCGCAGAAACGCCATCGAAGCGGAGCGACGTAGCAATTCAATGGCCATATCAGAATTGGAAGTCACCAACAAATCTATATTCGGGTCCTGGCTCGGCTCTCGTTTGACTTGCTGGTCGAGCAGCCCAAATAGACAGGCTACATTGTACAAGTCTTCGCCACTCAATCCGTCATGCTCGGCAATTTGACGCCCCAAAACGGTGGATGAGTTATGATCACCACCGCGCGCCATTGCAACAGCTTGCAGGATTTGAAGCTCTATCCGACGGTCCGTTGGTGCCAATTCAACTGTCCGCTCCCAAGCAGCCGCTGCTTCTGGATATCGCATGAGCGTTTCCAATGTCTGAGCACGTGCGCCCAGTGCATTAAACAGATACGACTGAAAATCTTTCCGCATCGGATCTTGTTCGCATAGTTTTTCAAGCAGGGCTACGGATCGATCGTTGTACTCAAGTGCCCGAATCGGGTCTTCTGGACGTAGAACATTGCTATAGTTCATACTGTTGACGCCAGCCTCGGCTTGACAATGTACATCGTGAGGCGTTTCACATAAGAGCATTTCATAAATGCTAGTGGCCTTTTCAAACGCAACCTTGGCGGCAGCCAAGTCTGGAACTCCGCTGGCCGAAGTAGCCAGGATGGTCAAGCTAGCTGCAACAAAGAGTTGATGATCGTGATGTGGCACTTCACCATTCAACTGTTCCGCGATCTCCAGGGCTTTCTCGCTATACGTGACCGCTTCTGCATATTGATTTTTTGGCAACAAGATCGAGACACACGTCAGATAGCTTTGCGCAAGACTCATGCGCATCGATGGTATTTTCGGAAATCTTGTGACAAGCAAACGCCTAATATTGATACCCTTTTGCATGAGTGCATCGGCGATGTCAAACTCTCCAGATTGGTTTCTGAGCGTTGCGAAGCTCGTATAGCATTCGGCCAATGATGATTGATAGTCGGTAACCAAACCATGCTGCTCGACTAGTTCTTCGAAAATGCAAAGCGATTCCGAAAAGGCCTCGGATGCCATGTCCAATCGACCGGTTCGAAAATAGAGAAACCCAAGATTGTATTGCGACTGCCCGACTCCAAACTTCAATCGCTGATCGTTCGGCATTTGTTGAAGCAATTTTTGCCGCAGCCCCAACGACCTCAAATGATGCGTCTCCGCTTCGTCGGACAATGCCGTAGTCGTCGCCAGATTAGTGAGTGCTTGAGCAAGGTCGAGTTGACATGTAGGGTAGGTCGCTTGGATGTCCTCCAAAAGATCGATGGCAGTGCGAAAACTTGCCGCATTTCGATCGATCATGCCATGGCGGATGTAACTCTTAGCCAATTCATGCTGGACTGCTGGTTCCTTTGGCATCTCCTTTCTTAACTGATTGTGAAGATCAATTGACAACTGCAAACTTTTTCGCCCGGGATCATTTTTCCCGAGCATCCACAGAATATTCCCTTGCCTTGATAAAGCACGGTAATACATGCGACGTGATTCAATATCTTGTTCGGGCTGAGTGGCGAGAAGCTCTGCGTAGAAGTTTACTGCGTCAGTCAGTAGTTCGGCTCTCATTTCCTCCATTTCGGGCTGATTAGTCAATTGATCAAATCCCACTCGCTCCAACATTTGCTCGATCGAACGGATGGCAAATTTG
>JANLUJ010001046.1:0-10277 GCA_031363425.1 Pirellula sp. | reverse complement strand
TGAAATAAATAGATGACGCGCTTTGCTTTCGGAGGATGATGCAGTTCGCGTATCACGCCGGGCACACCGGGGCCGGGTACACCGGCGCTTGCGCTCCAAGAACTTTGGGAACGGTCCGACATCATGCTAGCCAAGGCGATTGATCCCAAGCCTGCCGCTGATTGCGAAAAAAAATGCCTACGAAATATTTGGGAATCGGATTCTGAAGTTTGCATCGTGGTCATTATCGCATCACTGTAAAGCCATCGGTGTTTAGTATTGAATTCACAATAAGCGTTAAGGCGGCAAGTTTCGATTGCAAATCGATATCCTGCAACTCAATGGCTTTCCATTGCCCAACATTTAGTAATTTCGTAGCTTGTTCCGGTTGAGCTTGAAAGATAGTAACTTGTTCGTCGAAGGCCTTGACGAGTCGCTGGAGCATTGCATCGTCGTACTCGAGCGACGTTAAATCTCGAATCACCTTTTTCAACGCTCGCTCGAGATTGGCAACTTCGAATCGAACGTGGCTAACTTGAGCACTGCTCTCAATGCCAAGTGCAGCGATCGCAATCGCTCTGGAGGCCTCGACGAACTGTGGATCGTTCATGAGCACAAGCGCTTGCAGCGAGGTCACGGTTACCTCCCGGCGAGCGGAGCAAACCTCGCGTCCTGCCGAGTCAAAAATCATCATGGACGGCGGCGGGCTGGTTCGCTTCCAAATCGTATACAGGCTTCGACGGTAGAGCCCTTCGTTTTTGCTTTGCGGGTATTTGAGCCCGGACTTTTCTTCCCAAAGGCCAGCGGGCTGATAAGGATAAACGGGTGCTCCACCAAGTCTTCCCGATAGCAGTCCCCCGGCTTGCAAAGCTCCATCACGAATTTGCTCGGCCGTCAGCCTCTGCGCGGGATAGTGACTGAGCATCGCACCATCCCCGTCGACACTGCGTGTGGCCGCATCTGTCTGGCTCGATTGCATGAATGCTCTCGAAGTTGCAATCCTTCGAAATATCGCTTTACGGCTCCAGCCCACACGAATGAATTCGCGGGAAAGATAATCCAGTAGCTCGGGATGCGTCGGTGATTGGCCCTGGACTCCAAAATCTTCGGCGGTAAACACTAAGCCACGTCCAAACATCTGTTGCCAGATATGATTCACCGCGACTCTGGCCGTTAAAGGATGGTGGTCAGTCGTTAGCCACTTCGCAAGCTCCAATCGATTGGTAGGCATCGTTTCACCCTCGCTCAACAACGCTTGGTGAACACCCGATTCGACAATCTCGCCAGGCGCCTCATAGGAACCGCGGTGAAGAAACCGGGTCGGATGGTTTCTTGTCGTCTCCTTCATGACCATCATCTCGCGACTCGGTTGAACGATCTCAGTCAACGACTTGAAGTAATGTTGGAGGCTCTCTTTGTGGTATTTGCATAACGGATCCAGTCTCTGCGCATAATGCTCGCGCCATAGCGATTGTTGTTCTTTCGTAAGTTCGGACCAAGAGACCCACAGTTCGTCTGTTGCTAATCCAGCAATCTCCACGGTCGTCAAGGCTGCGTCGTACACTTGCAATTCATCGACAAGTCCGCCTGGAAGCCCTCGGTCTCGGTTGCGGGCACCAATACTCAAGGAAACATCGGCTCGCTCGTAGAGAATATCCTTATGCAGCGAGTTGCGAATTATTTCGACAGCAGCCCGCTTGCCATCGATATAGACGTACGTATCCTCAGCCCGGTTGGTTCCGCCATAGACCAAGGCGATCTGCTGCCACCGGTTTAAGGAAACTGGTTCCACACATCGAATACGGATCGCACTCGAAGGCCAATAGTGAACAATATCAAAATGGAAGTGTCCGTTTTCGATCAAAAGTTGATAGCCGCGCGAGGCCGCATCGGTCCACGATTTAGAACGATGAAGCACCACCGCTCTGTCGAAGAACTTTGGAACTTTCAATTCGAGACAAATCGTGAACTCCTGAGTACGTGAAAAGACACCCGACTTAGGAAACACGAGAGCATTGTCTCCGTCAAGCATGACTGCGGAGTGCTTACCGTCTTTCTGCCATTGAATCGCCCCCTCACAACTGCCAGGCTTGTCTGCGTGTATGCGATTAACCAACTGTGTTGCGGGTTCCGTCTCGGGCTTCTCAAACGCGAACTCCGCAGACAACCACTTGTCGTCGGGTTGTGGCCAACTGCTAAGCGAACCGTACCACTTCTCAACGGTATCCGATTTCGCCAGCCTCGTAAGTTCATCGTCGTAGGCCTGGCGAACAGACGCCATGGCTTTTTCAAGGGTTGCAATCTGCTGTTTCTGGGCATTGTCAAGCATCAATAGCGTCGGCCCTGGCATTGAGTCCGTGTAGTAACTCGTAAGCCCACTTTCATCAATATTGTCAAACATATCACAAAGTCGAAAATACTCTTTCTGCGTGAGCGGATCGTATTTGTGATCATGGCACCGTGAGCACTGGAGAGTCAGTCCCATAACGGCCGTACCGAGAGTATTCACGCGATCGGTCATGTACTCAACGCGAAACTCTTCTTCGGTGCTTCCCCCCTCTTCGGTTTGACGATGCAGACGATTGAATGCCGTAGCGAGCCTCTGTTCGTCGGAGGCGTTTGGCAACATGTCGCCCGCCAATTGCCAACTAAGGAATTGGTCAAATGGAAGATCTTGATTGATAGCGGAAACGACCCAATCGCGGTATGGCCACACGTCGCGATAACGATCGGTCTGGTAACCATGGGTATCGGCGTAGCGAGCCAAGTCGAGCCAATGGGTTGCCACCCGCTCGCCAAACTGGGGCGAAGCCAGCAGGCCATCCACATACGATTCGTAGGCGTCAGCGTCTTGGGACAACACGAACTGTTGCACTCTCTCCGCGTCAGGCAGTCGGCCTGTCAATGCCAGGCTTGCGCGCCTCGCGAGCGTTGCTCGTTCCGCTAGGGGTTGCATATGCAACGAACCCAATTGCAATTTGTCCTCGACAAAAACATCGATTGGATTCTGGCTTAAAAGTTCTTGCCTAGGGATCGATGAGAATGGAATCTCCACCTTGGCTGGCAACGGCTCGAACGACCAATGTTTGGCTTTGTACTTTGCCCCTCGTTCTATCCATGTCTTTATCAACGCTTTCTGTTGATTGCTTAGATCGATCTTGCTGGATGGAGGGGGCATCGCGGTCTCCGGATCGATCGAACTAATTCGGTCCCAGATCTCGCTTTCCTCCAAATTTCCGGGCACGGCAAACTGTTTGCCAGATCCGGTTTTGAACGAGGTCACGCCGTCTCGATCGAGTCGCATTTCCGTCGATCGCGCCTTGTCATCCGGTCCGTGACATGTGTAGCATCGATCAGAAAACAACCGACGAATCGAATTGGTAATTTCCGCGTCAGTAGGTTCGGACGCGTGAACAACGGCCGAACCACTGAACGAAAGCAACGAGAGCGCGAACCAACAGGCTACCATGGCAAAGCCAGTTTTGGGTCCAGGTGGAGTCGCGTTTTTAGATTCGATTGTGGATACCATAAGTAGTTCTATTGTAACTGCGAAATGTCAGCCCGTTTAACCCTATTGCATATCCTTTGGCCGACGCATGTCGTGGCCGACGCTGCTAGCGTCGGTCCGGATGCTAACTTCGGTCCGGATGCTAGCAGCATCCGCCACGTTTGTTGAAACAAGTCAGCCTGATTACAGGCTGAGCTACGTGACCCACTCTATCCCATTTTGTTTCGCCAACGCCAAAATGAGCGACTGCGTTCCAGAACTGCCGTGTCCCATTGATTTCAGGTAGTCGTAAGCCCGTTTTGCATTTCCCAATCCCGGCAATTGCAATTCGAGTTTTTCCGCCTCTTCGATGGCAATCGACAGATCTTTTACAAAGTGATCTACAAAGAAGCCCGGGGCATAGTCCCCCTTTAGGATCCGCGGAGTAAGGTTTGTGAGCGACCAACTCCCGGCCGCCCCGGAGGAAACCGACTTGAGCACCAGCTCGGGATCCAATCCCGCCTGCTTGGCGTACAACATGGCTTCGCATAATCCAATCATGCTAGAGGCGATCAAGATTTGGTTCACCATCTTGGTATGCTGCCCGCAACCTGCAGCACCATGAAAAACATAGGTGGCCCCCATTCGTTTCCAAAGGGGTGTTAGCGCCTCGAATGCCTTGAACTCCCCTCCGACCATGATCGATAGCCGTGCTTCGCGAGCACCAATGTCTCCACCAGAGACCGGAGCATCCAACGCGGCAACGCCCTTGGCAGTTGCTGCGTTTGCAATTCGGACCGCAAGTTCAGGACGACTCGTTGTCATGTCCACAACAACGCTGCCGGGAGCAAGACCGGCCAGTACACCCGATTGTCCTAGGACTACTTCCTCGACATCGGTCGGATAGCCCACCATTGAAAAGACAATGTCGCTACGGCGTGCCACCTCCATTGGGCTTGAACAACCTACTGCACCTAAGAACAACAAGTCATTGAGTTTCGACGGCGATCGGTTGAACACGGACGTCTTGTAACCGGCCTTGATTAGATGCGAACACATACTGCGTCCCATCACGCCTGTACCGATCCAACCGATGCGAGTTGATTCTGGGCGAATTGTATCCATGATTGCAAACACTTTCTATTTTGGGTAGCTAAGCTCGCCAGAGCGTGGTAGATCGAAGGGCGTGTGGGAGACAAGGTCAGACGTTGCTTTCGCGTGCCATCTTTGCTCGGTTGCGTTCGTGCTCGAGCACACCCGTTACGAGTGTCGTCAAACGTGGTTCGGCATCGTTGGCGATTGCTATTATTTTTTGGACATCGGCTGGCTCTAACGCATCCGGCAGACACATATCCGTAATCACCGAGAATCCAACGCATCGCATTCCTGAATGGACTGCCACGATGACTTCAGGAACCGTCGACATGCCGACGACGTCCGCACCGATCGCCCGCAAAAAACGATACTCTGCTCGAGTTTCCAAATTCGGCCCCGAGACGGCCACAAAGACCCCTTGATGTGCAACGATATCGTGCTTGCGGGCTGTTTTCAACGCGGCTTCAATGAGCGACTGGTCGTAGGGATGACACATGTCGGGGAAACGTGGCCCAAGTCGATCATCGTTGATACCGATGAGTGGATTACTCCCAAGCAAGTTGATATGGTCGTCGATTAACATGATGTCCCCTGACTTGTAGAAGGGGTTCATGCCGCCGCATGCGTTGGATACAACCAATAGTCCGGCCCCAAGCGCGTTCATGACTCGGACTGGCAGAGTAATTTGCTTGAGCTCGTAGCCTTCGTACATGTGGAAGCGTCCCTCCATGGCCATAACCGGCAGACCGCAAAGCATCCCACAAACCAATCGCCCACGATGCGAAGTGGCGGTCGAACGAGGGAAATGCGGAATTTCAGAATATTCCAGGGTCGCTTCGACCTCGATCCGCTGAACGAGCGGCCCGAGACCTGTTCCCAGGATGATTCCAGCATGCGGTGTGCGCCCCCAAACTTTCCGTATGGCGTTGCTGGCATCTTGGATTTTGTCGTACAGGTCTAACATATTGGCTTGCGACTCAAGGTTGGAACGGAAATGAGAAAGAAACACACCCGTCATTTTACGCAATCGCTGCAAACCCACTACTCATCTTGTAATCGTTTTGCAAGGATTCGGAAAATGCTATGCAAACGACAAGATTTCGTGACAATTGCCTAGCAGTATCAGTTTTTTTAGATCGGATCGCAACAGTAACGCGATTTCCACCAAAGGTCGAGCCGTATGTCGATTGTTGTATTCGAAGATCCCCAGTGTGAACTATTAGCACCAATCACGATAGCTAGACTAGCTGCCACCGTGACCTGTGGCAGCTTTCGCTTGATCGACTTGTTAGAACCCATGGGGAGCGAGATGTACGGCATTTCTCGCCCGCACCTTCAGACACTTCAGCGAATCGATTTCCCCGCGTTAAGAATCCTGGACGAGAGTTCGACCGAGGGGAAACCTGAACGACCAATAACTCTGTTGCTGAACGCCCGAGTCGCACCGACCAAACAAAATTTTCAGCAGATTCAAGTCCTTCACCGGTTCGCCTCGCAAGCCAAACCCAACTCTGCTCCGATGGTCGTAATCGACAGAGAACATGTAGCCGCTGTCATCAATCCGCCATGGACTGTGGAACAGATATTTCATTACGGCTATTTGGGGGTGGAGGATTGGCTAGAAAAAGCAAAAGGATTCGAAGCCTACGAATGCGATTTAGGGACGATTGCCGTTCCACACGAGCTTATCGCATGCAATATGGAGTGCATTCGTGATAACCTGGAATGGCGGATAGAGCTTGGCATCAATACAAACGGCGGTCCATCTGGAACTCCCCTTGTTTCCGAGCTGCGACAGTTGTCGGACGGCCTATTTCTTGCTGACGGCGCGTCGGTGGGTGAGTACGTGTTAACCGATACGCGTAAAGGCCCAATCATCATCGATAGCGGTGCGCAAATCGGACCGTACACCTTGCTGCGAGGCCCTATCTACATTGGCAAGTACGCTCGGATCCTAGAGCACTCGGCCATCAAAGACGCGGTCTCATTATCCCACACCACCAAGATTGGCGGCGAGGTCGAAGCATCCATCGTCGAGCCTTACAGCAACAAACAGCACCACGGCTTCCTTGGTCACAGCTATCTTGGCAGCTGGATCAATTTGGGAGCAGGAACTTGCAATAGCGACTTGAAGAACACGTATGGTTCCGTCAATATGGAATACGGATTCGGAAAAGTTTCTACGAACATGCAGTTCTTGGGATGTATCATGGGAGATTATTCCAAGACGGCCATCAATACTGGTATCTTCACTGGCAAGGTTATCGGTGTATGTAGCATGATGTATGGTTTTGTTACGAGCAACGTACCTAGCTTTGTGAACTACGCAAGACTCTTTGGCCAGATGGCCAGCTTACCACCCGAGGTGATGGTTAGCACGCAACAACGTATGTTTGCGCGGCGCGACGTCCAGCAGCGCGGTTGTGATGTCCAATTGATATACGACATGCACCGTATTACTCAAATGGAACGCGATCGCTTTGGCGATGCACTGGCCCTATAGGTGGCCGGCAATTCAGTATCGCGGAGCGACACTGCCAACTCAGCTACTTGTTTTTAGACTCGACCAATTTCGCAAGTTCTTCGGCCATCCTTTGAAAGACCGGTTCCCAGTTCCCCCGAACTTTTTGATGAAACAATCGTACGTTCGGATACCATGGATTTGTCTCCCGGTCATCGGACATCCATCTCCAATCGGCGTAAAAGCCTTTTGCTAACCAAACCGGTCGCCCCAATCCCCCTGCCAAGTGTGTTGCCGACGTGTCGGGCGATATCACCAAGTCCAGGTTCATTATGATGGCAGCGGTATCCATAAAAGCACCGGTCTCTTCGTCGACGCCACGAAACCTTGTAACCTTGAATTCTAAGTTATCTAACTGCTCAAGCCCGTAGCCATTCTGAAGACTTATTAGATTGACACCATCGACCTCCGATAACGGCTTGTAAGCCCGAAGCGGAATACTCCGATCTCGATCAAAACCATACGCCCGGTTTCCTTGCCAAACGATTCCAACTCGAACGCCTTCGAACTCCTTTAGACGTCTTCTCCATTCGCTGATCAGATGCGGTGCCGCATGCAAATAAGGAACTTCACTTGGCACCGTTTCCAAAGTTGTTTGGAATACGAATGGCAAACTCATCATTGCGATATGCCTGTCGTACGGCGGCAAATGATCGACATCCTCAACCACTTCATCGATCTCAGGGCAGCTTCGGAGAATTTTCGCCAAGGGTCGCGGCGTCAATAAGACGACTTTGCCAACACGCTGCTTAACAAGTTTCGCATACCGAACAAAGTGCATTGTGTCTCCAAGCCCCTGTTCCGCATGAATCAAAACCGTTTGCCCCAGATTGGACTCGCCTTTCCATTCCGGAACGGGAAATTCGCGAGGTCCGTTAATCGATCGCTTTCGCCACTCATGCTCCCGCCAGCCATTCAGGAAATCTCCTTGTTGGAGTCGCAGGAAAGCTCGTATCATATGACTGTCCGCGTGCTCCGGATCAATCTTCAATGCTCGAGCGATTGCCACCTCTGCTTCCGCGAAGTTGCCCAGTATATTTTCGATCATCGCCAGCTGGCTATAAGCGATGCAACTGTATTTTTTCCGCGTCAATTCGTCGATTAAGTTAGGGTTGGTGTTCTCGCCTTCCAAATCAATTTCGCTGTCTGCCGAGCGATTGGATTCCATGGCGGTCCCCTTGCGAAAGCAATCTCGAGCCGCTTCATAACGCCCTTGAGCAGCCAAAACGATACCAAGATTGCACACCGCAGGAAGAAACTCGGGAGCAACGAGAAGCGCTCGTCTGAGTACCTCTTCCGCTTGGGCCTCCTCCTTGGAATTCTTAAGCACGGAGCCGTAATTATTCAAAATGGCAGGATTCGTAGGCTGAGCCTCCGTCAGTTTCCGCCAAACCACTACCGCTTCCTCCCTCATCGTAGGCTGCCGAAGCAAGACACGCCCAAGACCCAAAAGCGCATTGAAGTGATTGGGGTCCTGACTTAAAATCCGATCAAAACAAGCCCCCGCCTCTTCATTGCGTTCCAGGTGGTAGAGAGCCAGACCGTATTTGAACAATAGCAGAGCCGATGTGGGGTTCATCGCAATCGCTTTATTCAAAACATCGACTGCGGCCTGATACCTCTTCAATTTGATCAAGACTTCGGCGAGATTCTTTAGCGTCTCGACATTGCCTGGCTCAATCGATGCGGAGCGAAGATAGGTCGCGACAGCTTCCTCCGGTCGGTCACTACGCACGTATGCGATAGCCAAGTTGTTTAAGATAGTAGCCGAATCCGGGGCAACTTTAACGGCTGTTTCTAAGTGAGGAATTGCCGACTTGGGCTGCTTCTTTTGGAGAAGCAAAGCGCCCAGCAATTGATTGACATGAAGCGCGATTGCTTCATCCTCAAGCAATTTACGGTAGAGTTCTTCGGCGAGTGCAAGGTTGCCTGATTGGTGAATGCGGAACGCCTCAACAAGCCTGTTATTCACTTCAGCACTCCAAACAATCAGAAAGCAAAAATCTTATAGCAACTTTCGCATCGATTCAAGATTTTTTTGTTCCCGCATCCCCGTGAGCTCGTCTCGTTGGAGCCAAAGCTTATTGGCTAGACGCGTTGGCCGCGCGGACGCGGGTAGTGATTGATGCTATCGCTTCTGGTCTGGAAACTCTACGTCCAATGGGCAAGCCCATTGGGGCGTTCCATCGATACATAAACTGTACAACGTCCTATAGAGGTGGACATAACCTCTAGTATCTCCATTGCAAGCCATAGTCTAGGCTATGTAGCGAGTAGTTGCTTTCTCGCAGCGAAAAACTTGGCGTACTGGCCCCCGTCGGTGGATTGCTGAGGTTCGATGCCAGTTGTGGATCCAATTGGTCAGCGACTCTAGCGACTTTTGGTAGCCCGAGATAAGAGTATCCCACCGTTGCTTCCAACCGCCGTGTTATTCGATAGCCGAGGGTAATGTTGGTCTCAGGCGAAACAATGAAAGTGCTCATGGCATAATTACCGGCATTGGTGTTTCTGGCAAGCAATCCGTTAGCAGTCGTATTGGTAGAGCCGCCATTGCCTGGAACGGTGATGGTCGAGCTCCCATCGATAGACACGCTGCGTTCCATGTTGCCCAGCCCCAACTTGACAAGACCTGAGAGGCTCCAACATCGTTCTCGCATGATACCGCTAAACCCCAGCGCCATGCCGTTGAAACGGTTGGTCGTGGTGAAGCGATCCGTTAGCTGCGAAATCGTTCCGGCGGGAGCCGGGGTGTTGGTCAGCGCAGTAGTTGTTGAATTGATCGTCAATGCATCCGCTAATCTTGCCGTTTGATAGCCCGCCAGGAACTCAAGGCGTCCCGCGCAGTCTCGAAGGATTAGTTTACGAAATAGGATGTCACCCCCATAAACATCGCTCGAAATATTTGCATTCAAAGATCCCGATGTGCTATTTGGATAGTTCACTGCGATAGTCGATTGAGCGTTGTTCGCGGTGCTAAAAAATGGGCGCATCACCACCGGTTCTGAAGTTGGCGTACTATTGAAGGACAACGAATTGCTGCCGACATCGAAGAATCGCAGCAGGATTCCGTGCGAACTGCAATCGTCCAAGTAGGTTCCCAACTCACCTCGTATACCCTGCGTGGTACTGCCGAGCACCTCCGTTCCACCAAACAAATTCGTCGTATCAGTTCGGCCAATCAAACCATCCGTGGCC